>NZ_JBITPL010000003.1:0-1448 GCF_050467885.1 Rossellomorea sp. NRS-1567
TGCACTGGCCCCATAATGTTGGACACTTAAATTCTAAGCAGCTAATTCAGCACTTACTCGATAAGCTACCGGACTTTTTCGTTTTAACCTTGATTTGATTCTCAGATGATTGTAGTAATACATGTATTTTTTTAATTCGTTTTTAAAGTGCTCAATACTATCAAATTCTTGTAAGTAAAGGAATTCAGACTTCATTATCCCAAAAAAGTTCTCCATGACGGAGTTGTCATAACAGTTTCCTTTACGAGACATACTTTGGGTAATGTTATGTTTTCTCAGTGTCCTTCGGTACTGGGCCATTTGATAATGCCATCCTTGATCTGAATGGATTAAGAGCTCATCGCCTTCATTTACATGTTTTAATCCTTGTTCTAACATCGTCTCCACCAAGTCAAATGTCGGCCTGGATTGGAGCGTATAGGTAATGATCTCTCCGTTAAATAGGTCTAGAATGGGGGAGAGATAGAGTTTTTGACCGAACAGTTTAAACTCCGTAATGTCCGTCACCCATTTTTGATTGGGTTTATCTGCTCTAAAATGGCGATTTAGGATGTTGGGAGCTACTTTACCAACTTTCCCTTTGTAGGATTTATATTTTTTCATTCGTACAATGCATTTAAGGCCCAATTCTCTCATGATCCGAAGGACTTTCTTTTTGTTCACATCGTGTCCTTTTGCTTGAAGAACGTCCGTAATGCGACGGTACCCAAGGCGCCCTAAGTGTTTATGATAGATGAAATTAATTCTTCTTTTCCATTTACGATCAGGATCTGGTTGGTCTAATTTTTTGATGATGTGGTAGTAAGTGCTTTTAGACAGCTTAGCTACTTTTATCATCCGATTCACCTGGAATTCGTTCCTTAGTTCGAATACTACTTTCGCTTTGATTTCGTTGGTGATGGTTCTTCCTGAACTAAGGCGTTTAGCTTTTTTAAATACGCATTCTCCATACGAAGGTATTCAAGTTCTTTTTTCATATCTTCCATCGTTTGGTTAGAAGAGTTATCTTTGATTTTCTTATTCTTATGATTAGATGTCATTGTAGAAGGCCTCATTTCTAGTGAACCGAAGGCATCTTCTCCAGCTCTTTCCCACTTTTTCACCCACCTACGAACCATACAGGGATCGGGGATATGAAAAATGGCTGATGCCTCTCGAATAGAATAATTCTTTTCCGTAATAAATTGAATTACCCTCAGTTTAAAGGCAGAAGGATAGTTTGTATAGGGAAAGACAAATGCTTGGTCACCATGATGACGAACTAACATCACCCAGTAACGCAGAACAGATTGATCTACGCCTACTTGATTCGCAAGATCTCGATAACTAACTAGTTCATTTAGATAACGTTTAGCAACTTGAAGTTTATATTCTCGGGGAAACTTGGCCATATGTGTATGCACCCTCCTATTGTTGGTTTTGTTGTCCAACAATAGGGGTGCAGTTCA
>NZ_JBITPL010000004.1:0-18159 GCF_050467885.1 Rossellomorea sp. NRS-1567
CCTCCTGAAGGTCCGTCCCTCAAATTTATTTTGTTAAATCTTTAACGAATTTAGGCAGGGCGAATGCTGCTTTGTGCAGTTCTGGTGTGTAGTATTTTGATTCGATGTCGTGGAATCGATCTTCCGGTACTTCGATTGGATCGTGCTTTTTTGAACCGATCGTGAATGCCCATAGTCCGCTTGGGTATGTCGGGATATTCGCTGTGTACAGACGGGTAATCGGGAAGATTTCCTTTACATCGCTTTGTACCTGGCGAATTAGATCTGCTTTGAACCAAGGATTATCACACTGTGCGACAAAGATCCCGTCTTCTTTCAGGGCTTTGGAGATTCCTGCATAGAAACCTTTTGTGAATAGGTTTACAGCAGGTCCGACCGGCTCAGTCGAGTCGACCATGATCACGTCATATTCATTTTCACTTTTCGCGATATGCATGAAGCCATCGTCCACTTGTACGTCCACGCGCTCGTTTTCCAGTTCTCCAGCAATCTCCGGAAGATATTTCTTAGAGTACTCGATCACTTTTCCGTCGATTTCAACTAGAACCGCTTTCTTCACGCTTGGATGCTTTAACACTTCACGGATGACTCCACCGTCTCCGCCTCCGACAACCAATACCTTCTCAGGATTAGGGTGTGTGAATAAAGGAACGTGGGCTACCATTTCATGATATACGAACTCGTCTTTTTGACTAGTCATCACCATTCCATCAAGGAATAGCATGTTACCCCACTCTTCTGTCTCTGCCATTTCAAGATATTGAAAATCCGTTTGCTCTGTATGTAAAGTTTTCTTGATTTTCATCGTGATTCCGAAGTTTTCTGTTTGTTTTTCTGTGTACCAAAGTCCACTCATTGTTTCAACTTCCCTTCTTGTTTTTTATAGATTATTCCGCAATTTCCGTTCTTCGCTGTATAAATCATATACCACTAGTTTGAGTTTTCACACGTTCATCTCAGGACAAAATAGATCACTCAATTAAGCTAAAGCCTGTAATGACGGGCTTTACTCCTATTTATAAAAACGTCCGCAACAGACGTCATTTTTATCCTTCCCTATCATGATAAATACAAACATGAGAAAAAGTATAGTGGAATCTAGCAAAATTTCAAGTGAAATTTTTTCTAAAACTTTGATGTTTAAAAACTCGTAAAACTTTTCATACTGATACTATACGCTAAACATAATATAGGATGTTTACTATTGTCCAATACAATCTAAGGTCCGTCCCTGAACTTAAGGACCTCGTGAGGAGAAGGTGGGGAGAGGTATGGAACTGATGGCTCGAATGGAGAAAACAAAAAAATATGCCAGAGTGGCAGTCGTTGCAGGGTTATTGGTTTCGGTCCTGATGTTTGCCGGGCTGATCGGAGTTTTAGCATACGCTAAAATCCAGGGGCCCCCTCCGCTCGCTGTGCCTCAATCCACTTTGCTCTACGGTGAGGACGGTTCGGTTATAGGGGAAACGAATACAGGAGAGAAACGCTATTGGGTGAACCTGAAGGAAATCTCCCCAGCGCTCATCGAAGCGACCATCTCCATTGAAGACAAAAGCTTCTATCAGCACTATGGCTTCGATATCAAGCGGATGGCGGGAGCAGCTCTTGCCGACTTGAAAGCCATGGCAAAGGTACAGGGAGCCAGTACCATTTCCCAGCAGTATGCTCGTAATCTATTTTTATCCCATGACAAGACATGGAAAAGAAAGATTTCAGAAGCCCTCTATACGATTCGGATCGAGATGAACTATTCGAAGAAAGAAATTCTGGAAGGCTATTTAAATACTATTTATTATGGACACGGAGCCTACGGGGTCCAGGCAGCGAGTCAATACTATTTCGGTAAAGATTCCAACCAATTGACCGTTGCTGAAGCCACTATGCTTGCGGGAATTCCGAAAGCACCGACCTACTATTCACCCGTCGCCAATATGGAGAATGCCAAGAAGCGCCAGGAACTGATCCTTCAGTCCATGACCGAGGACGGCTTCATTACAAAAGAACAACAGGCAGCTTCAAAGGCAGCTCCCATTACCATTACAGGCGAGCATGCATACCATAAAGCAGAAACGGCTCCTTACTTTCAAGACGTTGTGAAAAGCATTCTGCGCTCTGACCTTAGCATCGAAGAGCGTACCATTGAAATGGGCGGACTGAAGGTATACACAACCCTTGATACCGACCATCAAAAAGTCGCAGAAAAAGTCGTGAAGGAACAAATCCCCGATGAGTCTGATATTCAACTGGGCTTTGTATCGATGAACCCAAAGAACGGTCATGTAACAGCGCTTGTCGGAGGAAGAAGCTATGAGGAAAGTCCGTTTAATCGTGCGGTTCAGGCAGTTCGTCAGCCGGGATCAACGATTAAACCGCTCCTGTACTATTCTGCCTTGGAACAAGGCTTCACCCCGTCAACAACGATGAAAAGTGAGTTAACATCATTCACTTTTGATGATGGCAAAGCGAAATACACACCTCATAACTACAACAACAAATATGCAGGGGATGACATCACCCTCGCTCAGGCCATCGCTCTTTCAGATAATGTGTACGCAGTGAAAACCCACCTTTTCATTGGTCAGGATACCTTAACGAAAACAGCACAAGAGACATTCGGATTAACGTCAAAGGTAAAAAAGTACCCTTCCTCCGCACTCGGTACATCAGGTGCTAGGGTCATCGATATGGTCAACGCCTACAATATTTTTGCCAACGGAGGCTATAAGGTGAAACCGGTATTCATTACACGTGTGGAAGACTGGTCCGGTAACGTCATTTATGAAAATAAATCCGAAATAGAACAAGTTTTGGACCCTGATCAGGCGTATGTCATGACCCATATGCTGAGTGGCATATTTGATCCGAAGCTCAATGATTACTCAACGGTAACCGGGATCCAGATCCGGAAAGACGCCACCCGTCCCTATGCCGGAAAATCAGGTACCACCAACACAGATAACTGGATGATCGGCTACTCACCTCAGCTCACAGCAGGGGTGTGGACCGGATATGACAAAGAAAAAGAAATCTCCCTGGTCGACGATAAATATGTAGCCAAGAAACTCTGGGTGAATTTCATGGAGCGAGCGCTGAAGGATGAACCCGTCAAAAACTTCAAACCGACCAAGGGCGTCGTCGGCGTAGCTGTGAACCCCCATAACGGGAAACTGGCCACAGAAGACTGTCCCGTCCAGCGCTTCACATACTTTGTAAAAGGAACCGAACCTACCGAATACTGCCATGACCACCTGGGTAAAAATGAAACACCGAAAGAGAAAGCGCCAGCGAAAAAAGAAGAAAAGCCTTGGTATGAAAAAGTTAAGGATTGGATTTTTTAGAAGAAAAAACGAAAAACCACGGGTTTGTGCGAACCCGTGGTTTTTCATGTCCTAGTTTATGTGCAAACTGTGATTTAAGTGTACTTTTTTTCAAGCATAAGGGCAAGATGTGAACGACATATTCAAAAAAATGTCATAGTTTGTTCACAAAAGAAGATTTTTCTATGTTTTTAAACTTTTAACGCTTCCTTTAATTCGTCTTTTGAGCGTTCCCACATACCCTCATCATGTTTCTTCAGGAAGTCCGTGAGAATCCCTTTAGACTTGTCGTCCAGTTGATCAAGGACGATTTTACGTTTAATCGATCTATCCATATTATTCACATGCTCCGGCATGGACTTGTAGCCTCTGCGTTTCTCACGGTTCACGACCATTTCACAAGCCGTCACACCTGCATAGTACGGTCCATTTTCCATACGGTCGATGGTCACCCAGATCAACCAGTATGGCTTACCTCCTGCTGAATCCTCACGCTTATTTGTGAATTTAATCCCTTTTTCAATCGGGCTCCTGGCATGCATCGCTCCGATCTCAATCGTCGCTTCCCCTTCTTCGACGTCAATCATCACTGGGGAAACATTATCAAGACTTAATGAGCCTACACCATAGCCACCGTGGCCGTCAGTAGGATCACTTTTGATGATATTGAATCCGATGTTCTTTTTCTTTTCCATGTATCTTCACTCCTTCAAAGTTGACATTCCTAGCTAAAGACTGAAAAAACAGTTGTAAAAATCGCACTGAAAGCCTGGTTGGTTGCTGTCATCCCGCCTTGTAACAGCGGCCAGATCGTATACTCATCAAGGGGTGTAATCACGATGATCAGAAATAATACGACTCCATATTGCTCATACTGAGTCATCTTTGCCCTGATATGATTCGGTGACAGGTCCTCGATGATCCGGTACCCATCCAGTGGAGGGAACGGCAATAGATTAAATACAAATAACAGCACATTCAAATACACAATCATCTGCAGAAGATCGATGACAAAGGGAGGAACCCCGACTCCACCAGTCACTCCTACAAAAAAATAAAAAAATCCAAATGCTATGAATGCAAGTAAGAAATTACTCAGGGGACCTGCCACTGAAACTAATACCCCTGCCAAACGGGGATTTTTAAATCGGGATCTCATGACCGGCACAGGACGCGCCCAGCCAAATCCTGCAATTAAGATTAAAATGGTTCCCAGGGGATCCAGATGTTGAATCGGATTTAATGTGAGCCTTCCTTGGTCTTTCGCTGTCGTGTCACCAAATTTGTACGCCACAAACGCATGGGCAAACTCATGGACCGTAAAGGCCATGACTAAGGCAATCACCACAAACGGAAGCTCTTCCAGCCGAAAGACGGAAATGGACTCAAAAAGAGAGCTAAATGTATCCAAAGTATGTACTCCTTTAAAAAAATGTTTTACTTTCTTATTCAATAGTATACAGAAAAATTCCTGCCTTCATGACCACGCTACAGAACAATTCCTGCTTCCCACTATAACAAACTTGCTCTAATATCCCCTACCCCTTACATTTAAGAGGTGGGCTGAAACGAATATGCCTACCACAGATTGTACCAAATCCAAAAGCAAGGAGCGAACCATAATGCCTTATATCACCGTAAAAATGCTCGAAGGCCGTTCAGAAGAACAGAAACGCGCCCTCGTTGAAAAAGTGACCGAAGCAGTAAGCGAAACAACTGGAGCACCTGAAGAAAAAATCGTTGTCTTCATTGAAGAAATGACGAAAGGTCACTATGCTGTGGGCGGTAAGAGACTCAGTGATCAATAAGAATGGAGAACAAAAAGCCTGCCAACAGATCGATTTGACTGCTGGCAGGCTTTTTGAATGTAAAAAAGGGGTAAATTCACACTTCGAAGAATACTATAGACCATACACTCATGGAAAGGATGGAGAGAAATGGACATTAATGTTGGTGATTTACTCTTCCAATTGTTCATGATGGCTTTCCTGGTAGCCATTGTGGTGGTCGCTTTCATGGTGGCAAAAGGGGTCCGAAATCGAAAGGTCCAGCAGCGGAAGCACGACAAACAAATTGAAGAAAAGCTTGATCAGATTATAGAAAAAATGGATCAAACACCTAAATAAAGCCATGAAAATCGTTACTCTCATCAGTGACGATTTTTTCGTTCATGTAAAAGGGGATCACCCATTTCGAGTGATCCCCGCCATTCATATGAAACGTCCTTTACTGGACGATTTTTTTCAATTTTAATCCTTCGATGTATGCGAAGGCTTCGTCGATTTCTTCTGTTGTATATTTCTGTTTGCTCTTAAGTGTGAATACTTTCTCCACGACTTCTTCTTTAGGAAGGCTATAAAAATATAAGACTGTTGAAACAAGTTCAAGAAAGCGTGCTGATTGAACGTTCATATCCGTCAGGCAATCCTGTAAGCACGGCATATCTTTCTCATAAATCTGCAGGAAGTCTTCCCCTTCTTTGGTGACGGTGTACCGGTATTGATAATATCCACCCTTTTTCTCCTTCACCTCGGAGATGAATCCCATATTGCAGAGCTCTTCAACTCTCAGGGTCAGCTCTTCCGAATACGGTCCATAAAAATGGAACTGAAATTTTTCCTGAAATGGGAATTCAAGCTTCTTCGCGATGAAGATCATCTTCTGAAGCTTTTTTCTTCCCACCACTTCACCTGAGGCTAAGAAGGCACTCATTAGTTTTGCATGATCTTTCAACAATGTACGTCATCTCCTACTCCTAGTATTGCGTTGTAGATCCTCATTGGCTGTCGTGTCGTTTAAGTTAGTTCTAGAATCGTACGTATCTGTCTCTTAATATTTTTCTTCGTTGATTCGTCATATAGTAAATCCACTGGATAATATAATTTATGATCCGTTCGGCGTTTTCCGGAAATAGAATCGACGATATCCGACTGCCTCGATAACTCGCGCAGCTCATCATTCCTCATTAATAGATGAATCGGAAGCCGTTCCTCTTCCTCGCCTGGTCTGTAGAAGTCGTATGGAAGGTCTGAAGATGAGTCCACCACTAAATAATAATCAGGATCGATCCCCGCTTTTTTAAACAGAACTTCAAGCTCACTGTGCTTCTTATATTCCTTAGCCGGATCAAATTCCACGTACTTAAATAAATTACGGTTCATGAACCGCTCGCATAAGTCCCGTAAAATCGGATCCTCTTCTTCCTGCCAAATTTGAAAATAATACATGATGACCGCTTCATCCAGCTTCAAATAATCCTGGAGGGAAACCTCTTCTTCAAACAGGGAGTAAAAGTGGATCGGGCTTTGCTTAAAGGAATAATACTCTTCATGAAGCTCCTTCGCCCTATGTAGGATTTTCGTTAAAATCACTTCAGCACTGCGGGTGACCGGATGAAAATAAACCTGCCAGTACATCTGATAGCGGCTCATAATATAATCTTCCACTGCATGCATACCGCTCTGTTTGATCACTACTTGGTCCTCACGAGGTCTCATCACACGAAGAATTCGCTCCATATCGAAATGGCCGTAGCTGACTCCGGTAAAATAAGCATCACGCTGCAAATAATCCATTCGGTCCGCATCAATTTGACTTGAAATCAGACTGACAACCAGCTTGTTCTTATACGTCTTCGCTATCACTTCCGCTACATGCTTAGGAAAATCAGGTCCCACTTTCGTTAGTACCTCATTCACCTCTGTATCCCCTAAGATGATGGCTTGAGTGAAGTGCTCGTGATCCAGGTGAAATACTTTTTCAAAGGAGTGGGAAAACGGTCCATGCCCCAGATCGTGTAATAACGCAGCGCAAAGGGACAATAATCGCTCATCCTGATTCCACTCCGGTCTGCCTGCGAAGACATCATCCACGATTCGGCGGATGATCTCATACACGCCAAGAGAATGATTGAACCGGCTATGCTCGGCACCATGAAAGGTCAAGTAGGTGGTTCCCAGCTGCCTGATCCTGCGAAGTCGTTGAAACTCTTTCGTTCCAATCAAATCCCAAATCACGCGATCCCTTACATGAACATACCGATGAACAGGGTCTTTAAATACTTTTTCTTCATGTAATTTCTGCTTGGCATACTCCATCTTCTACCCTCTTCCTAAACTAGCATATTTCTATTATAGCTACTTTCGTACTGGTATTCATCTCGAATTTTGTCGAAAAAAATAGGTATTTGGCTTCTGAATGATCCATGCCAAGCGTTCCATTTCCTTCAAAAAAATTTCAGCTTTTAAGTACACTTGACAAAAATCTACGCTTTCCCTACTTATTCTCTACCCTCTAACTAGTTTCCTTTTCCAATAAGAGCCAAACCTATATTTTTTTATTGGGCAGAAAAGAAAAAACTCCCTCACTGGAAGTTTTCCTTTATTTCTTTATTTTCTTTATTACTTTTTCCATGAGTTCTTCTTCCGTCAACGCCGCTACAGGACGATTATTCACAAAAGCGAATGTCTTCTTGCGTCCTGGACCACAATAGGATTGACACGCAATATCGATCGGTGCATCCGGGTCAATTTCTTTTAATTTGGGAATCAAGGTCTTCAGGTTAACGGCCTGACAATCATCGCAAACACGAAATTCGTTTGCCATTTGTCAACAACCCTTTCTATCTATTGAAATGAATTCTATTGTCGTAAACATCGATTTATAGAATACAGTTTTCTGACATGTTTTGCAAGAGAACATCGTTTCTTAGCTTATGGGAATCACCACTAATACAACGAAACTAGCAGACAAAAAATAAATTTAACATATTCGTATAAAAACCTGTAAAACTGTCCATCCTTTAACCAACGAATCATTTAAGAAAACTATGGGAGTTGAGATGAAATGATGATGAAAACAAGACAGGATGCCTGGACGGAAGAGAATGATCTATTATTGGCAGAAACGGTCTTACGTCACGTACGGGAAGGCAGCACACAATTAAATGCCTTTGAAGAAGTGGGAGACAAACTGAACCGCACATCTGCCGCATGTGGATTCCGCTGGAACGCAGTGGTTCGTCACCAATATGAGAAAGCTCTTCAACTAGCAAAAAAACAACGCAAACAGCGCCACCGCATCCTCGGAAAAGACCAGGGCGGCAAGAAAAAGCTATTGTATCAGCCACCAACGCCTTCATTCGAAGATTTAGATGCTATGTCTCTATCAATGTCTGAAGCCGAAGAAGAAATGGAATTTGCTGAGTACGAGAACTACGTGCCGGAAACGGAACAGCTGGGGAAAGAATCCGAAGGAGCCCCGAAATTCGAAATGGAAGCAAGCGAGGAACAAGTCTACGTCACACAGCAGGCGCCTGCCGCTAACCATGTGGTAAAGCCTTCAGGATTAAAAGGGGAAGTGACACTCGAGAAAGTCATTGCCTTCCTGCAAAACCTTGCTCAAACCAACATGAATTCCGACTATGTAAAAATTGAGAATCAGAGATTAAAGCATGAAATCGCTGAAATCAGAAAAGAAAACGCTGAGCTTGAAAAGAAAGTCGCAGCTCTTGAAAACAATTCCGTCACGATGCAGGAAGACTACGAGACACTTATGCAAATCATGAACCGTGCCAGAAAGCTCGTCCTATTCGATGAAGACGATGCCAAAGCACCACGTTTCAAAATGGATCGTAACGGAAACTTAGAAAAAGTAGCCGAATAATAATAGTTCCCAACCAGTGCGCCTGTGGGTGTGCTGGTTTTTTGGCTGGGTGGACAATTCTGGCACAACTAAAAAAACCGGACCCCATAACAACCGAAGTCCAGCCTACCAATCTATCCCAAAAACTTCTCATTCCGATCGACTACCCTCTGATAATAGGTCTCGTACATCGTGTACTCTTCCCCTTGAAGGGCACTGCTATAAAATTCGCCGCTGAACCCTTTCAACGACTGCAGGAACCTGAGCATCACATCTTGAATCGATAACTCGACTCCAAGTAGCTCCGATAAAGACGCCATCACTTCAGGATCAATAACAGGAAATGTAAACTTCGTCGTTCCATCCTTCAACCCAGTCTCATAAAAACGCTGAATAAGCCTGGCCCGTTCAGAACCGCTTCCATTGACGCAGAGGTACACCTGAACAGCTACTCCATTCCGGATTCTGCGCTGAGAAATACCCGCAAATTTCTGATCATGTATGCTCAAATCATAACTTCCGGGACAGTAGGATTGCGTGATCTCCTTCGCCTCGATCTTCACATCAAAGTCCTTGAACATATCCTCCACAAGCAGCCACATAGCATCGTAGCCACGGTTAATATCGATCCCTTTTTCAGAATCGGGGAAAACCAATGAAAGATTCAATACTCCTTCATCCAACACAACGGCTAATCCGCCGGAGTTTCTCACAATATATTGATAGCCTTCCCGTTCCAACACCTCTAACGCGTCAGAAAGAAACGGCAGCTTTGTATCCTGAATGCCCAGTACCACCGTTTGATGGTGAACCCATGAGCGTGCCGTAGGATCAGACTGAGCTGCTCCTATCACCGTGCACAACGTATCATCCATGGCAAACGACTGCAGGGCCCCGAACATCGGTCCCAGGCTCGATTGATCAATCACTCTCCATCTGTCTTGACGAAGCAGTGCATATGCTTTTTCCTTATCCATAACGCTTCTCCTTCACTCACAACTTGCGAGCTCATTATATCATATTCTGGCAGGGTTGCTAAAAAAGGGTTGGACAATCCAAGGGGTCCGCTTTTCGTTTGAGGTTGATTGCCTGTTAATAGGAAAAAAAGCCGAACCCCCTAAAGGATCCGGCTTCATTCACAAATCTATAGAATTACAGCGCCTGAGCAGCCGTAATCAACGCAAGCTTATACACATCTTCTTCGTTACAGCCGCGTGAAAGATCGTTCACAGGTGCGTTCAGTCCTTGAAGGATCGGGCCTACTGCTTCGAAATTTCCTAGGCGTTGGGCGATTTTGTATCCGATGTTTCCTGCTTCCAGGCTTGGGAATACGAATACGTTCGCATTACCTTGGATGTCGGCACCTGGTGCTTTTTTCTCTGCAACAGATGGAACGAAGGCAGCGTCGAATTGGAATTCACCGTCGATAGTCAGTTCCGGTGCTTTTTCTTTTGCGACGGAAACGGCTTCAACCACTTTTTCTGTTTCTGGTGATTTAGCCGAACCTTTTGTAGAGAAGCTTAGCATTGCTACGCGTGGGTCGATGTCAAACATTTCAGCTGTTTTTGCACTTTCGATTGCGATTTCAGCTAGATCCTGGCTGTCAGGTGAAATATTGATCGCACAGTCAGCGAATACATACTTCTCGTCTTCACGTACCATGATGAAGACACCGGAAGTTTTGCGGACGCCTTCTTTTGTTTTGATGATTTGAAGAGCCGGGCGAACCGTATCCGCTGTTGAATGAGCCGCTCCACTTACAAGACCGTGAGCTTTACCCGTGTAAACAAGCATCGTTCCGAAATAGTTTCCGTCTAATAGGATTCTTTTCGCATCTTCTTCTGAAGCTTTTCCTTTACGGCGCTCCACGAATGCCTTCACAAGCTCGTCCATTCCAGAAAATGATGCCGGGTCGACAACGTCACAACCGTCAAGCTTCACACCCAGCTGGTCCGCCTTGGCGTTTACTTCATCCACGTTTCCGACTACGATCGGCGTCAAGATGCCGTCGCCCGCTAAACGGGAGGCTGCTGTCAGAATCCGTTCATCTGTACCTTCAGGGAAAACGATTTTTAACTCTTTGCCTTTTACTTTATCTGTTAGTGTTGTAAATAAGTTGCTCAATAGAGGAACCTCCTTGATTTATACATATCCAATCTTAGAATACTCTTCTCATATAGGAATTCAAGGAAAAGGAGAAATGATATCGGTTTCATGTAAAAGTCTTTGTTTTCTAATAATTCCTCTTTCCTTTTACCCATTCCCCTGCACTCCTAAGCCTATGTAATAATCTACGAAGATAGTGTGTTCCAGATATCCCTTGCCTATCCACCATGTGTGCCATTTTATCGACATCGGGTTTTGTATTCTTACTCTAAGGCCAAACTATGATATAGTAAAGTTGGAAAAAGTACTTTAAGGAGTGATTACGTTGGCAGAACCGGCACAAACGTTAGATGGTTGGTATTCCCTGCATGATTTTCGCGCGATGGATTGGACGACCTGGAAGATGCTTCCGAGTGAAGAAAGATCCTCGGCGATTTCTGAATTCCACCGTTTCTTAGATAAGTTAAACAGCACGCAGGATGCGAAGGAAGGAAGTCACGCTCTTTACACAATCGTTGGTCAAAAAGCAGACTTCATGCTGATGATCCTTCGTCCTACGATGGAAGAATTAAATGAGCTGGAAAATGAATTCAACAAGCTGAAGATCGCTGAATTCACGATTCCGACATACTCTTATGTTTCTGTAGTGGAACTTGGTAACTACATGCCTTCAGAAGGCGATCCTTATGAGAATCCATATGTACAGGAGCGCATCTACCCGATCCTTCCGAAAGCGAACCATATCTGCTTCTATCCAATGGACAAGCGTCGCCAGGGGAATGATAACTGGTACATGCTGCCGATGGAAGAGCGTCGCGACATGATGAGAAGTCATGGAATGATCGGCCGCCAATACGCTGGAAAAGTCAAACAGATCATCACAGGCTCTGTTGGTTTTGATGATTACGAGTGGGGTGTGACCCTGTTCGCTGACGACGTCCTTCAATTCAAAAAGCTTGTATACGAAATGCGTTTTGATGAAGTAAGTGCACGCTACGGCGAATTCGGTACCTTCTATGTAGGTAATCTACTAAAAGAAGAAGCAATCACGAAATTCCTTCACGTGAACTAAATACACTAATAAACGACAAGTCCTCGTGGCTTGTCGTTTTTTCATGAAAAAAGTTCGTCTTCCTCATTCAAAAAACAAACGAATATATTTTTCTCCTCCTACATAGACATGAAATAGTGAGACATATAGCATCTTTTAACTTTATTAAAAGGAGGTATTCGGTTTGGCTAATCAACAATCAAACCCGTATATGCAAGGGTATAATCCATATGGTCAGTATTACGGAGGAGGGCAAGTTCAGGGTCAACAATATTATCCCCAGCAGCAAGGTGGTGGAGGTTTTCAAGTACCTTCACCGACGAATGCTCCAGCCCCTACTCAAAATATTCAAGGGATGCTGCCGATTGAAGAATCGTATATCGAGAATATTCTTCGCTTGAACAAAGGAAAAGTAGCAACTGTTTACACTACGTTTGAAAACAATACAGAATGGAATGCGAAGGTCTTCAAAGGAATCATTGAAGCCGCGGGCCGGGATCACCTTATCCTGAGTGATCCACAAACGGGGACCAGGTACCTCATCCCAATGATTTACTTAGACTACATTACATTTGATGAAGAAATTGAATATGAATATCCGTATGGAGCTGGAGGCTCTATGCAAAGTTATTCCCAGCGATAAAAAAATACCCTGACAGGAGAATATTTCCCTGTCAGGGTATCTTATTTTTTTATAACGTTTTCGCTGCAAAGATAATCAGAAGCACCCATGCTGCCAAGAAACTGACACCGCCCAGAGGTGTGATTGCTCCAAGCACCTTGATTCCGGATAGGCTCAGTACATAAAGGCTTCCTGAGAATAATATCGTTCCGATCAGCATCAGCCAGCCGGACCAGGACAGTAATGAGGTTGGTGTCACATTCCCCATCAGTACCCCGACAATGATGATACCGATGGCGTGAAACATCTGATAGAGAACTCCGGTATTCCAAATATCAATATACTTCTTTGAGATTTTCCCTTCCAATGCGTGGGCACCGAAAGCTCCTAAAGCGACTGATAAAAAGGCGTTGATTGCTCCAATAATGATAAATGTTTTCATGATGGCCCTCCTGTTCTTCCGTTCACTTAGTGATTAAAAGTCGAATAATGAATTTCCATTCGCTCCGTCATCCGTTTCCAGAGGCTCTTCTTTCTGGATGGAAACAGGCTTCTGACTCGGTTGTGATTCCTGCAAATATGGCATTGTTTGTTGAGTTTGAAACGAAGGTGCTGCAGTAGACGCCCCGTGGTTTTCCTCCAACAAAACTTCACATAGAGCCTTTATGGAATACACATGCTCACGGATTTGCTGTGACTTTTCGGCTGATTTTGCCTTTGTGAGTTCATGTTCTATTTTCTTTATTAATGATTGATGAGGGATATTCACAATTGATGACTCCTTCCAGACGTCTTCCCGTACATGATGAATCGGTTACATACAGTATGTACTTCCTCTGATTAACCTACATCACTATCCTAATTCTAAATGAAGGATTTCGCAAATTTCTTTGTCGTCATTTCGCTCTAGGCTTGAATTTCATACAGGGACTTCCTGAGGATTGGAAAACCACCAGTGAAGGCATGGCTTTCGTTTTGAACCCGTAGCCTTTACACCCCCGGGGATGAGCCGGCTCCCAGGTTGTATAGAAATATTGACATTGAAAGCAGTTGATACGCTTCTCATTTATCATTTGGCGTCCCCCTTCTACAAAATAAACCCCTCATATACGAGGGGCCATCCAGTGTTTCACGTGAAACATCCGGTTATTCGATACACCAGTCAATCTCGTTTATCCCTTGTTTCCGTAAAAACTCATTTGTTTGTGAATATGGTTTACTTCCAAAGAAACCCCGGTGTGCAGATAATGGGCTCGGATGCGGAGCCGTCACGATATAGTGCTTGGAAGAATCGATGAGGGCCTGCTTCGACTGAGCAGGTTTCCCCCATAAAATAAACACCATCGGCTTCTTTCGTTCATTCAGGATCGAGATGACATGATCCGTGAATTGCTCCCACCCTTTTCCCCGGTGGGAGTGCGCCTTCCCATCTTGTACGGTTAAGACGGTATTTAACAGCAGGACGCCCTGTTTTGCCCATTTTACCAGGGAACCATGGGCAGGAATCGGACATCCGATATCCTCCTGAAGCTCTTTGTACATATTTCGTAACGACGGGGGAATCTTGACTCCTTTTTTGACCGAAAAACTTAAACCTTCTGCCTGATTCGGTCCATGATACGGATCTTGTCCAAGCAATACAACCTTTACATCTTCGTATGCTGTGTAATGAAATGCATTGAAGATGTCATGCATGGAAGGATGAGTCGTGTTTGTTTCATATTCCCCTTTAAGCCATTCTCTCAAGGTCTGATAGTACTCCATCTGAAGTTCATCTTCCAGAATGTCTGCCCAATCGTTTTGAAAAATCTTCGTCACTGTTAGACATCCTTTCTAGTCCTGAAATTGAATCGTAATGTCATATCCTAATTGTTCAAAGAAACCCTTCAATGATTTCTCTGCGTTTTTTTCCGCTGCTTGAAGCAATCCCTGCTCAACCGCTTCCTGACTGATTTGGTCCTTTGCCACTTCCGCAAGGGCAAACCCTTCATTCCAGTCCACATCATCTCTGAAGATCCCTTCTACAGAAAAGGTCTTAATGTTCTCAGTATCAATGGAAGGTTCTTGAAGAATCTCTGCACGTGGTAGGGTTAATTGAATTTCTTTCTTCTCTTCATCAACTACTATATCGTCTTCATCGATTCCCTGTAAATCAACCCCTGCAAGCACGGTTCCAGGGACTATCATCAGAAGCTTCCGTTTTGTCCCGGGAAGATCCGTTTTGATGTCTTTCCCGAATAATTGATTATCCTCCTGCTCGATCACGGCCTTTATGAACCCTTGAGCCGTCGCCAGGGAACTCATCTCTTGAATCCGTTCGACAAACGCCCCTTTCTCTTCTGTAAAGGTGGATCCGGATAACCACGAATAGACCCCTATGGATACTCCTCCTACTAATAGGATAAAAAGAAAGAAAATCAACAACACTCTATTTTTCCAAAAGGACAGAACGGATGATGCTAATTTCCAAGCCGGAAAACGTCTACTGCTTCTATTCTCAAACGCCAAAGAGGCACTGCTTTCACTCTCACTGGCTTTCAAATCTGCTAAAATCTCTTCAATTTCTTGTATTTTCTTGTATTGATTTGTCAAATGCTTCACCTTCCTCTCTTCTATTATAGGAAATAATGTATAATCTTGGAAACAATTATTCTCTGAAAAACCATTTCTATATTATGGAAAGTTTTATTTTTGTCTAACCGGGAAAAGTAGGGACAAGACATTAAATTCAAAATGGAGGTAATGATTATGTATAAAGTTCAAACGGTTGAAAATGTGGTAGAAGCAAAAAGAGAAATTGAAATGTTTACAAGTGAAGGTTATTCCAAAGATGAAATCTATGTGTTCGCCCATGACAAACATCGTTCTAAACACATCACAGATGCAACCCACACGGAATCCACCGGTATAAAAGAACAAGGAATCATTGAGTCCATGGGGAATCTATTCAACAGCCGCGGAGATGAATTACGTTCGAAAATGAAGTCCGTGGGGATGAACCAGGCAGAAGCAGATGTCTATGAAGAAGAACTCGATAAAGGAAAACTGGTCATCGTCGCTTCCAAAGAATCAACGAATAATGATGCGAAACCATTCTAAGTCTACCAACAATCTTCAATCCCAAAAGACGCCCGAGGAAATCATTCCCGGCGTCTTTTTTTGCAATAGCCAAAAGAATTTGTATTTACCCGCCCGTTATTATATTCTTTAGTCAGACTTTTACCATTATAACGAGTTACTTTCTTAGGAGGAATGCAACGATGACATTGAAAAAAACTCTTACGATCGCTGGATCCGATACAAGCGGTGGAGCCGGTATCCAAGCTGATCTTAAAACATTCCAGGAGCATGGCGTGTATGGCATGACGGCTCTTACGACGGTTGTTACGATGGATCCGAACAACCATTGGCACCACCAGGTTCATCCATTATCCATTGATACATTGGAAGCACAACTGGAAACCGTTCTTTCTGTCGGAATCGATGCCATGAAAACAGGCATGCTCGGTACAGTCGAAATCATTGAGCTTGCAGCGAAGAAAATCGATGCCTTCGGTTTGGATAAAGTCGTCATCGACCCTGTAATGGTATGTAAGGGGGAAGATGAAGTATTAAACCCTGAAACAACGGATGCCATGAGAGAGCATTTGCTCAAGCGTGCTACCGTCGTAACTCCTAACCTGTTCGAAGCAGGTCAGCTTGCCGGGTCAGGTCCCATCAAAACCATTGATGAAATGAAGGAAGCCGCAAAGAAAATCCACGACCTTGGCGCCAAAAACGTTGTCATCAAGGGCGGGAAGCAATTACAGCATGACAAAGCTCTCGATCTATTCTTTGACGGAAGTGAATTCACTCTCCTGGAAGAGGAAAAAGTAGCAACGACGTATAACCACGGAGCAGGCTGTACATTCGCAGCAGCCATCACTTCTAACCTTGCAAATGGACAAGACGTGAAAGAAGCGGTGCAAAACGCGAAAACCTTCGTTACAGCAGCCATCAAACACGGCTTCAAACTGAACCAATACGTTGGACCTGTCATGCATGGGGCCTATAACCGTTTTGAAAAATAATTACCGGCTGGTGCCAGGCACGAATGAATGATCTCGTGCCTGGCACTTTTTTTTGAGGGACGGACCTTACAAAAAGCACGTCCCTCCCCCAATCATACTTTTCGCATTCACTCATGAATTTTAGTAAGATAGTACATAATGGTTAAGAGTCTTTTCTGTATTTAAGGAGGAAAAAGAATGGAACCGATCAAGATTGCTGATGTGCAAGGAATCATTACCCAGCTTGCCCGTCAGGACGTTTATATACATTTAGAAACCACCAACGGAGCCTATGCATCTCACTTTAATGAAGGCTTCTTTTCAGCCGGAGCCTATATCCGCAACGCGAAAGTCAACTATGAGCACGGGAAGATCATCGGGGACGGACCTTACCGTGTCGGTTTGAAAATTGAAATCGGCTGGATTTATGCCGAAGGACTGACTCATTATGAATTCGATGAACAAGGCCGCCTGTTACTTGCAGGTCATGGTGCCGACGGAAAACTGGCCGTAGCCCTTGAAATCAGCCCGACGCCTTTCAGCTAAACTACTTGAA
The DNA here is from genome assembly GCF_050467885.1 of Rossellomorea sp. NRS-1567. NCBI lineage: Bacteria > Bacillati > Bacillota > Bacilli > Caryophanales > Bacillaceae > Rossellomorea > Rossellomorea sp. NRS-1567. The sequence continues at coordinate 17,345 of NZ_JBITPL010000004.1, forward strand.
CCAATATAAAAGGAGAGGTCAAAATGGAAAAAGAAAGACAAGTACTTGTCATCTTTCCTCATCCGGATGATGAAGCATTCGGGGTGTCAGGAACCATTTCCACCCACGTTAATAATGGAACGCCTGTTACCTACGCCTGCCTCACATTAGGGGAAATGGGAAGAAACTTAGGAAACCCGCCCTTCGCAACAAGAGAGTCGCTTCCACTGATTCGTAAAAAAGAATTACAAAAAGCGGCCGACGTGATGGGAATACAGGATTTACGCATGATGGGATACCGGGATAAAACCCTTGAATTTGAAAATGATGAAAAGTTGTCAAACATGGTGACGGAGTTGATTGAAGAATTAAACCCTTCACTCATCATCACCTTCTATCCGGACTACTCCGTTCACCCGGATCACGAAGCAACAGCAAGAGCCGTGGTCCGTGCCGTTCGACGCTTGCCGAAAGCATCAAGACCGAAGCTCCACTGCCTTGCCTTCTCTAAGAATTGTGAGGAAGCGTTAGGACAGCCGGATATCCTTGTTGATATCACACCAGTAAAAGATCAAAAAATCGGTGCCATGAAGGCACATATCTCCCAGACAGCATGGATGCTCAAGGATTTAGAAAAAGGCATTCAGCAAAATGACCCTGAAGCATTAAAATGGGTGACCGTTGAGCGATTCTGGAGTTATCAATGGGAAAATGACACAGTAGAATAATAATTTTCAAAGAGTTTGGGCTTTGCTCAAGCTCTTTTTTATTGTGCTCTTCTAAGGGACCATTATGTGAATAGAATAACTATAATCAGTTAGTGAGTGATTACTCAC
>NZ_JBITPL010000005.1:0-131707 GCF_050467885.1 Rossellomorea sp. NRS-1567
GTGAGTAATCACTCACTAACTCCCGAAAGGTGTGATTCAATTGAATTCCATCATCCAATTGAACGGGCTGTCCAAGTCATTTGGCCCTCAAGAAGTGTTGAAAAATGTTTCCCTCAACATCCCAAAAGGTGATATCTATGGATTATTAGGACCCTCTGGCTCGGGTAAGACGACTTTGATCAAGCTTATGATCGGTCTCGAAACGCCATCGACAGGGAATGTCACCTTCAAAGGGAACAAGCTGAAAGCAAATGAGCTGTATCCAACCATCGGATATATGGCCCAATCCGATGCCCTCTATGATGAGCTGACAGCAAAGGAAAATCTATCTTTCATGGCTTCTCTCTATGGATTGAAGAAGAACCAACGGAAAGAGCAAATTGAAAAAGTGATGACGACCGTCGACCTTCTGGCTGACCTTAATAAGCCTGTTCATCAGTACTCAGGAGGAATGAAAAGAAGGCTTTCCCTTGCCATTGCCCTTCTGCATGACCCTGAAGTCTTATTTTTAGATGAACCGACCGTCGGGATCGATCCCGTTTTAAGAAAAGAAATATGGGATAGCTTTCACCGTCTTAAGGAAGAAGGCAGAACTCTTATCATCACAACCCATGTGATGGATGAAGCAGAAAGATGCGACCGGTTAGGTCTATTACAGCATGGAGAAATCATTTCAAGTGATACACCGGATGCCATTAAAGAAACGTATGGGGTGACTTCGATTGAAGATGTATTTTTGAAAAATGGAGGTGTTTCCATTGAGGATTAAAGGTTTTGTCATTCGGATTCTTCAACAGCTGCTCAGGGACAAACGAACATTGGCCTTGATGTTTCTAGCTCCATTACTGATACTCAGCATGCTGTCTCTCGTTTTTAACTCGGATGATTATGAGGCAAAGGTGGCGATTGTCGATCTTCCACAGCAGCTGGAAGCGAAATTCGATACGAAGGATTTTCAATCCTACACGAGTCCCGATAAAGCATTAAAAGACATTAAGAATGGTGAACTGGATGGCTATATTTCATTTAAAGAACCCACAGCACCTTCCATAGTCATTGAAGGAAGTGACCCCACTGTCAACGGGGCTGTGATGAAAAAAATTCAAACGTTGTTTCCTTCCGACTCTCAAAAACTATCAGATCAAGTGGAGTATGTGTACGGAAGCGGGGACATGGAGATGTTTGACTCCTTTGGACCAGTACTTCTCGGCTTTTTCGTCTTCTTCTTTGTCTTTTTGATCAGCGGGGTATCTTTCCTGAGAGAGAGAACGACGGGCACACTTGAGAGGTTGCTAGCTTCCCCCATCAAGATTTGGGAAATGGTCATAAGCTACGTGATTGGTTTCGGTATCGTCACACTCCTGCAAGCTTCCTTGATTTCCTGGTATTCGATTTATGTCTTGGACATGATGATGAAAGGAAGCTTTTTCAATGTATTGATCATCATCGTTTCTTTATCATTCACGGCCCTGACACTTGGAATATTGCTATCGGCTTTTGCCAAGAATGAATTACAGATGATGCAGTTCATCCCGATTGTGGTCGTACCGCAAATATTCTTTTCAGGATTATTCAATTTAGATACGATTTCTGAATGGCTGAGCTGGATCGGTCCAATCACCCCTCTATATTATGCTGCGGATGCCTTAAGAGATGTGATGATTCGGGGATTTGCATTTGAGGATTTGCTCTTTAACTTATCGGTATTGATTGGATTTTCTCTACTCTTTATCGTTCTCAATGTTGCAGCCCTCAGAAAATACCGTAAAATATAGGGTAGGAATGAACGACAAGTTAGGGGTTTAAAGCATGACTGAAGAAAAGAATATATTTAAACAGCTATTTGATCAGGAAGAAGCACTGACTGAAAAGCAACAGAAAATCGTGGAAGCAGCCATCGAAATGTTTGCCGAAAAAGGCTATGCTTCCACCTCTACCAGCCAAATCGCCAAAAAAGCCGGCGTCGCAGAAGGAACCATCTTCCGGCATTACAAAACAAAGAAGGACCTGCTTCTTTCGATTGTATCCCCTACGATGGCCAAGCTGATCGCTCCGTTTGTGATCCGGGATATTAATAAAGTGCTTGATGCGAAGTATGATCGGTATGAGGATTTCCTGAAAGCGATGATTTTGAATCGGCAGGAATTTTTGAAAGAGAATATGACCGCATTTAAGATTTTGATACAGGAAATCCCTTTTCATCCTGAGCTGAAGGAACAATTCAAAGAGCATATCGCAGAAAAAGTGATAGAGAAATTCGTGAAGCTCGTCGACCATTACAAAGAAAAGGGACAGATCATCGACTTGCCTTCACTCACTGTCGTGCGATTTTCAGCCACCAGTATCTTCGGATTGCTCCTTGTCCGGTACCTTTTCCTTCCTGAAGCCGATTGGGACGATGAGCAGGAGATCGACATGACGGTGCGGATGATTGTGAATGGGATTGGGAAGGGATAAAAAAGTGCGACCTTGGAGCATCTCCAAGGTCGCTTATTCATATTATTTGTGAATCCAGACAGCTCCAGCAGAATTATCCTTTGCTTCTCCGATGACTTCGAATTTTAAGCCGAAGTTCGGAACATTACGGCCTGCATCCGGGATTAATTCGTTCATATATTTTTTCGAATCATCAAAGACACGAACTCCCGCTAAACCGTCATAGTCAAAGATTCCTCTAGATGGAGAATCGACGTACCAATCTGGTGCTTTGTCTAATGAAAACGCGGCATCGGATACTTGGTAGCGAGTACTATTGGTTACTGAATCTTCCCCTCTTAAATTACCAACAATCGCCTCAGGATGCGCATCGACCACTCCAAGGAATCCTTCCCCTGGATGCACACCTACCCAGTTATCTGTAAAGCTATCATCACCATACCAAACGACTAAACCAGTATTGTATTTTACTCCACGAGAGAAGGCTAATGCTTCATCAGATCCAGCGTAGTTTCTCCATTCTAAATAATAGTAATGAGCTTTTTTATCAAAACCATTAGATACAACGAAACCATCTGTAGTAAATTTCTCTTCTCCTTCCGCATCATCGGAAAATACTACATTTCCATCTACTGTTAGGGTTGCATTGTCTAAAGCAAATCCATCAAGAGCCAAACCACCGTCAGTCACATAGTCAAACTGAAGAGTCACTTTATCACCTGCAAATTGACTAAGGTCATACGATTTATCTATCCATAGACCTTTAGTTGATTCTGCGCGAGCATCTCCATCCGTATCATCGTCTCCAATGACATCAAGCTCAACCTCTTCGCCACTATCCGTTACAGCTTTAACAAATAAATAATCATAATCAAATTCAATATCGTAAAGTGTTTTATAATCAAATTTAGCCGTTGTGGCATTCGTCAAATCAAACTCAGGAGACACTAACGTCGTATGAAGGTCATCTCCTTTTGTACTATAATAGTACTTTTCTCCAAATGCTGGTTGAATCCCCTTCACCTCTTTATCCGGAAGATTCACTTTCACAATCCCTGGGTTCTTTGATTTCGTTACACTTTGGTCAAGAAATGAAGTTACACCATTTTTGTCGATTTCTTCATAATCCACTTCAGTGATATTTGCCCAGTTTCCTCCCATTGTTTTTTGGAAGAATTCTTTATTTTGAGGTGAAAAACTTGTCGGTGCCGTTCCTGCAATATTCCCATTCCAACTTCCACCACTCATGATCGACCAGGAAGCAACCGGCTCGCCATTACCTGTATATTGTGTGTCATACTCATCAGGCAATCCTAAATCATGACCAAACTCATGGGCGAATACTCCGACTGCTCCGTCTTCAGGCTGGATGGTGTAATCATATGCACCCATCTTACCTCCCCAATAACCTACCTCTGCTGTTGTATTTGGTACAGCGTATACTCCATTCAACACCCAACGATGGGACCAAATGGCGTCATCCCCTAGAGCACCTCCACCAGCCTCTTGACCGGTACCAGCATGAATAATCATTAAGTGATCCACTAACCCATCCGGCTCATTTTGATTCCCATCACCGTCTAGGTCATAAAGATCAAATGCATCATATTCAGATAAATCCATCCCAGATGCCACAGCAGCATTTAAAGCATCTTTAACCAAATCGCGAGGCCCTTTAGGAACTAAATTATCATGTCCTCCATTTGGATTATCATCTCCATACTCTTTTGCAGACCCAGGAACTGTTAACCATTCAGATACCGTTCCATCCAACGTATAACTACCACCTGATTGTTCCTCATAAAATTGCTTAAAGGTCTTCACTTTTTCACCATTAAACAATTCAAATTCTTCGTCTCCAAACATTAATTTTTCATAATGCTCTTTATTAAAATCGTTAGAATACATGTATCCATCTTCTTGTATGACATTATTATGTTTGAAATCTGAAAATTCAGTTAACAAAACAAGAACTTTATCTTCTCTCACATCTCCATTGTATGGAGCTTGTTTAGCTGAATTCACCTTTGCAGCACCATTGGGCTTTCCTTTTTTGAAGTTGTCATGTCCTTTTTCAATCTGCTTCATCAACTTATCTTTTTGCTTGGTTAAGAAGTCTTTCGCTTTCTGATCCATTTCGTGGTGCTTATGTTCCTGCGGGGATTTTAGTTCTTTTACATTCTTTTTCTTTTGTATGTACTCTTTAACGGCTTTCTGAACCTCAGCAGAAGTGGCGTCCTTAGAGATGATGCCTCTTTCTAGGAGTCCTTTTGCTAATCGATCTTCATTAATGATGTTTAGATCCACAGGTGCTGATTCCAACGTAGTTGAAGTAACAGAAGTCGGAGCTAGCTTAGACCCTGCAACACTCCCTGCGAATAATGTTGATGCTACAATGGTGCTAGCGGTAATACTTGTGAAAACCTTTAATGCCGTTTTTTTCTTCCCCAACTGATTCACCCCTATAATTTACTAGACTAATAGAATTGTTCTTTTCAAAGAACAAGCTGATCATATCAATAAGTCTGAATATTGTAAATACTAAAAATGAAAATAGTCAAAAGAAGTGAAATAGTTACAAAAAATGAGCTTTTTTTCGAGACTATTTCGAGTTTTTGCGCGAACGTTTATTGAAATACTTACTAAATCGTTTAAGATTTATCGGTTAAATGCAAAAATATGGGATTAGTTTAGCTAAATCGAATGTATTGAGGTATCTAACAAGCTTGTTTAGAACAAATTTGTAGGTTTTATATTAAATTTCCCTTAATAGCTTACCTATCCGTTCGTTTCCTCCCTGCCTTAAACGGGTAAAACCTACTATTCATCACTAGGAGGTTAAAAAATGAGTTTCCTTTTCCACGAAAGCACATTGAAAGACCAGCATATCCTCATCACAGGTGCCACAGGCGGCATCGGGTATGAAACAGCGAAAGTAGCCGTTCAGGCAGGCGCAAAGGTGACGATTACAGGAAGAAATGAAGAAAAGCTGAAGCAACTGAAAAACGAATGCCGGGAAAGAGACCAGGTCTTCCTATATATAGCGGACCTGACTAACACTGAAGATCGCGAACAGCTTCTATCGGCCGCAATAAACCAGCATGGCCCCATCACAGGTCTCGTGAACTCAGCCGGGATAGGCGGCGGTGATATGGTCGAGAGTCTATCCGAAGAAGACATGAGAAAAATCATGGAGTTAAATTATTTCTCACTGGTCCAGCTCTCCCAGGCCGTCTATAACCAGATGAAGGATAAGAAGAGTGGTTCCATCGTCAACATCTCTTCCCTGTCAGGTTTGAGAGGAACTCATGGGAACAGCGCATACAGTGCATCTAAGTTTGCCGTAACCGGATTTACTCAAGCCTTTGCCCATGAAGCGATTGAAAACAACGTACGAGTGAATGCCATTTGCCCGGGTTATGTGGATACCGATATGGGAAGGAACGCAATAAAATCAAAAGGCGAACGTGAAGGCAGAAGTTATGAGGAGCAACTGGAGATCGCGAAAGACAGTATTCCTTCTGGACGTCTTACCTCGCCGAATGAAGTGGCAAATACGATAGTCTATCTACTAAGTGATGCCGCAGAGAACATTGTGGGGGAATCTGTGAAAATATCAGGCGGTAGCGTCATGCGCTAATGAGTACCCGCACATGAACAGGCAAGGATTTTTCATCCTTGCCTGTTTCTTTCAATTATCTGCATCACCTTCGGAAGAATCCCCCTCTTGAATTTTCTTTTTAATCTCCTCAATGTATTTCTTCTTCTCTTTTTCATTAATCAGTTGATTGCTATTTTTATCTTTAAGATATTTTTGAAGCGCTTTTTCTATTTCTTCGGGGGAAGCATCTTCAGAGATCACGCCGGTCTTTTTTAACATCTCTATGATTTTTTCATCGTTGGCAAGAACATCTAACTTGTCTGCCGGCTGATTGGTATCAGGTGAAGGTAAATCGGAATTCACTTCAGACGAATCCTGCTCTTCCTGAACCGGTTGATCATCTGTTCCTCCACATCCATTAAGTAAAATGGGAACGAGTAGAAATGAAAGTATCCATTTTCCATTCATGTCACCACATCCCTTTCAAAGAGTTTTCATCCTTGTTATTCATTTTAAATAAAATACCATTCATTTCCTATATTGAGTTCTGATGTTTTTTCTTTATTGCGGCGTATAGGACAATCTTATGTCCGGGAAGCCTTTAAGTAAGGAGGCGATGTATCCATGAATACATTTGAAGTATTATCTCTGATGCTCAGCTTTGGGATGTTTGTGATCGCTATTCTGAAATATAAAGACAATGATGAGAATAAGAATTCATAAACACGCTCTTTAGCGTGTTATTTTTTTGCAAAAAACACCTCCCCCAGTCCAGCGCTAAGGAAGGTATCCCAATCTTATTCTTCAATCGTCAATGAATTCAGATCCACCTCATACAATTTATCATCATTTTCCCGGGGGATCCCGCGTCCGTCTGTGTTATTCGATACAAAGTAAAGGGTATCCCCTTCCACAAGCACGTCCCGAATACGACCAAAGCCCGTCAGTAAGTCTGATACTTTGCGGGTTTCAGGGTCGAATCTCTTTACACTTTGACCCGCGAGAGAGGCAAAAACTAAATCTTCATTCCAAACGCCCGCTCCTGACGGGGCCCATGAAGGTTCCCCGGAGTGCGCGAGGGGCGAAATCAACGACTCTTGTTTTTCATTCCCTGTGATCTTTGGCCATCCATAATTGTTGCCCGCTTCGATACGGTTCACTTCATCATATCCATTGGGTCCGTGTTCCGTTGCATATAGCTCGCCTGCTTCGTTCCAGGCAAGTCCCTGAGGATTACGATGACCGTAACTGTAAACGTATGAGTCCTTAAATGGATTGTCGTCTGGTATTCCACCATCCAAATTCATCCGAAGAATTTTTCCGCCGAGAAAGGAGAGATCCTGGGCCTTATCCTGTTGAGTGGCATCCCCTGCCGTGATGTAGAGCTTGTTTTCCGGACCGATTTCCAGTCGGCCGCCGTGGTGGTATTGACCGCTTGGGATTCGATCCAGCAATACTTTCTCCTCGCTCCATTGATTTTCCGTTCGTTTCAATACTACGACACGGTTATACGGTTCCCCTGAGTCATCATAGGTATAGTAGGCATACGCCTGCTGATTTGTTTTGAAATCCGGATGAAGCACAAATCCCAGTAACCCCGCTTCGGGCCGCTTGGATAATGGCATAGAAAGATTGGTTTTCACAGCGGATTTCCTGCCATCCTTTATTTCAATGATATCCCCTTTCCTTTGGGTGATGTAGAAAACACCATCAAGCTTTTGAATCGACCAGGGAATGGAGAGGTTTTGTGCGATAACGTTGCTTTCGACACTCGGTTTACTGACGGATTCACTTTCTTCCTGTTGTTCATCTGGCTGTCCCATTGAGCAGGCACTAAGTAGTAAGCTAAGACCAATGACGAATAAGAACCAACTGTTTCGGTTTCTCATTTTTTCAAGCTCCCTTATTCACTTTTTTTAACCAGTATGGACAACAGAAGACGTTCTCATGAGTTTGCCGTCTGTTGAAGAGCTTCCTGTATCGCTTTTGCGACACCGTCTTCACGGTTTGTTGCCGTGATGAATGGACAGAATTCTTTTACTTGAGCCAGGGCATTCCCCATGGCCACTGGTCTTCCCACTGCTTTCATCATGGATAGGTCATTAAGGTTATCACCCATTGCCATGGCATGTTCGGCTGAAAGCCCTTTGTCGTTCAGAAGCTTCTCGAGAGCGACTCCTTTTTGTGCTTGCAGACTATTTACTTCAATATTTTCTCTACCCGATGAGCTGATGGCGATGCCAGTTATTTTTTTTAATTTTTCGTTCGCTTCTGTTAATTGCTTTTCATCAAAAGAGAAAACAAGAAATTTGTAGACCAGTTGAGAAGAATCTTCGAAAAGCACACCGTAATCATCAACCAATTTAATATGACCTTTTTCAAATCGTTCTTTGGCAGCTTGTCTCACTTGTTCTTCCGACACATCCGGATTGGCTGTTTTGAAAATATCGACAATCAGCTCGATACCCATTTCATAGTTTTCAGTATACGTTCCTTGATCCGTATAGACTTCAAAGTAAATGCCTGTCTTGTTTAAGGCAGCGGCAATTTCTTTCGCCAGTGCTGATTCGATACCGGCTTGATAGACAACTTCACCCTTTTTATTTCGAACCTCCGCACCATTGGCACAAATGATATCGCATGAGATGCCGGCATCCTTTATAACAAAACGGGCTTCTTCATAGGATCTTCCTGTGGCAACAATGACTTCTATGCCTTGTCGCTGCGCATCGAGGATGGCCTGTTTGTTGGCTTCGCTGATTTCCTGGTTTTCATTCAAGAGCGTTCCATCCATATCTGTTGCTATACATGTGATCATAAGTAGACACCTTCCTGTTGATAAATGTTCATAATTTCACCCATTGTATCATGAAACATTTCTCATGTTGTACTGAACCACCTCCTGCTTATGAATAACCCTGTAGTTTTAGGGTATGAAAATATAGAGAACGTTCGTCTACTATGTCAGGAGGGTAAATCATGGGTAATCGTACATATTTGAACAAAGTATTTTGGATTTCAGCTATTATTGTGTCCATTTTGGTTGTGTTTGGGGCTGCTTTTCCGAAACTTTTTGCTAAAGGGGCAAATGCAGCTTTTAGTTTCACTACCTATTCGTTTGGATGGTTTTATCTCGCTGCAGTGTTTTTCTTTGTGCTCTTTCTCCTGTTACTTATGGGAAGTAAATACGGGAAGATACGATTAGGAAAGGACGATGAACGACCACAGTATCCTTTCTTCACCTGGATAGGCATGTTATTTTCAGCCGGGTTTGGAATCGGTCTTGTGTTCTGGGGGATTGCTGAACCGATGAGTCATTTCTTTGAAACCCCCATTCCGGGTGTAGAGCCGCAAACGGAAGAAGCCGCCCGCCTTGCAATGGGCTATTCCTTTTTTCATTGGGGGGTCAGTCAATGGTCTGTTTTCACGATTGTCGGATTGATTATAGCTTATTTTCAGTTTAGAAAAGGGGAAAATGGACTGGTTTCCACTTCCCTATCTCCCATGATCGGCCGCCAAAAGAAGGGGATTAAGAATACCATTGATATCCTGGCTGTCATCGCAACCGTCATGGGTGTAGCTACTTCACTGGGGTTAGGGATTCTCCAAATAAATGGAGGATTAAATTCTGTATTTGGAGTGGGTAACAGCACACTCTCTCAACTCTCGATTGTGTTCATTCTGCTTATCCTTTATTTAGCATCTTCTACCACCGGCCTCGATAAAGGGATTAAATGGCTCAGTAATGTCAATTTATCCCTGGCTCTATTCTTGATGCTATTTGTATTCATAGTCGGGCCGACCGTCTTTATATTAAACACGTTCATACTTGGGATTGGTGACTATATTTCTAATTTCATCCGCTACAGCTTACGATTGACTCCTTATCAGGGAGGAACATGGGTACAGGATTGGACGATCTTCTATTGGGCATGGGCCATCGCCTGGTCTCCATTCGTAGGTGCTTTTATCGCCAGGGTATCAAGGGGGAGAACGATAAGGGAATTTATCATAGGGGTCCTGGTGGTTCCTCCACTGATCGCCCTTATGTGGATTGCTGTCTTTGGTGGTACAGCTCTTCACCTCGATTTATTTAGTGGTACCTCCATTGCTGAAGGGGTCAACAAAGATGTCACGAGTGCCTTATTTTCAACGTATGGAGAACTTCCGTTTACGATGATCCTGTCCGTTATCTCCATCTTATTGATCTTTACCTTTTTAATTACATCTGCTGATTCAGCGACCTATATTTTAAGCAGTATGACGACGGAGGGAAGCTTGAATCCTCCTATGATAGTGAAAATCGTCTGGGGAGTACTCATTGCTGCCATTGCCGCTGTATTACTGGTGTCCAGTGGACTGGAGGGCTTACAGACCGCCTCTCTCGTCTCCGCAGTGCCATTCACTGTCATCCTTGTCCTGATGTGTGTGACGTTATTTAGACTTCTGCGTAAAGAAAAAAGGGGAGAGTCCCGACCCGTAAAGAAATAAGCTTAGGCGCCTGATCTCATTAATGAGTCAGGCGTTTTTGATTTGGGCTCATCATTTTCATATAAATGAAAGGGTTTTCACATATCATTATAGAAGAATAGAAAGGGTGTGTATTAAATAAGGGGGATGAAAAGATGAAAGCACTTATATCATTATCAAACAAGATCATGCAACGCTATCTACCTGATCCATTTTTATTTGTTGTCATTTTAACACTCGCCGTATTTGGATTCGGCCTTATCTTCACTGATAGTTCAAGCCTCGAGATGGTTCAGTATTGGGGTAACGGATTCTGGAGCCTGCTTGCCTTTTCCATGCAGATGGTTCTTGTGCTTGTGACGGGGTATGTACTGGCAAGCAGTCCACTGTTTAAACGTTTCCTTGGTTTCCTTGCCTCATTTGCGAAGTCACCTGGCTCCGCGATTGTCATTGTTACGGTCGTTTCGATGATTGCCAGCTGGATCAACTGGGGCTTTGGCCTTGTAATCGGGGCATTATTTGCGAAAGAGTTGGCAAAACGGGTGAAGGGTGTCGATTACCGGTTGCTGATTGCCAGTGCTTATTCCGGATTTATTGTCTGGCATGCAGGGTTCTCGGGTTCCATTCCGTTATCGATTGCAACAGCCGATCATCCATTCCAGGATATGATCGGTGTCATCTCGACAAGCGAGACGATCTTCGCTACGTTCAATGTCCTGATTGTATTAGCACTATTTATTGTTCTTCCGGTCATCAACAGGATGCTGATGCCGTCTAAAGAAGAAACGGTAACCGTTGATCCTGAAATCTTTAATGAAACGGCCGCCACTCTTGAAAAAGAGGCATTAACACCTGCTGAGCGTCTTGAAAACACTATGGTATTATCGATTATTGTTGCCGTTCTCGGGATTGCGTTCCTATTTTCATATTTTGTTCAAAACGGTTTCGCCCTCAATTTAGATATCGTGAACTTTTTATTCTTATTCCTGGGCATTCTCTTTCACGGTACGCCAAAGCGCTTTCTTGCGGCTGTTCAGGAAGCGATCAAAGGCGCGAGCGGGATTGTCATTCAATTCCCTTTCTACGCAGGGATCATGGGAATGATGACGGCATCCGGTCTTGCTGTCGTCATGTCCGAGGCCTTTGTATCGATTTCAAATGATGTGACCTTTTACTTCTTCGCCTTCCTCAGCGCCGGGATTGTGAACTTCTTTGTTCCTTCCGGGGGTGGACAGTGGGCCGTCCAGGCTCCTATTATGCTTGATGCCGCTCAAACTTTGGATGCTTCAGTAGCTAAGACCGCTATGGCCGTCGCTTGGGGAGACGCCTGGACAAATCTGATTCAGCCGTTCTGGGCATTGCCTGCTTTAGCGATTGCAGGATTAAAGGCGAAGGATATTATGGGTTACTGCGTCATTATCCTTGTCATTAGTGGCGTCGTCATTTCCCTTGGATTACTCTTCTTATAAAAAAACAAAAAGTGCCTTAGAGTGTTTCGTCTTTGCCTGAGACTCTCCAGGGCACTTTTGTCTTATGACATAAAAATAGGCTGACCTCCCGGGAGGAGACCAGCCGTTATGTATGACGTTTCATTGTTTTTTAGTCTGAGTCCTATCGAGCGATTTCTCTTCTCTCAAGCTCCCCTTCTAACATCTCAATAAATTCTTCTTCCAATCCTTCTTCCTGTGCTAACTGATAGACATTAGCCAATTGCTCTTCCGTAAGTATCGTTAAAGATGTCATCGATTACAACTCCTGACTAACCAAGGTATGAAATCTTTATACCCTCTTTCATACTACTTAAACATCATTATCAAAATAATCAATAAATTTTTTAGGTAATAATCCCCCTAACACCAAACTTTATTACTTGAAATGAGCGAAATCAAAAATGTTTTTCAGCTTATAATTGAAATTTTTAAAAATTTTAGTAAAATAGAGAGGTATTGAAAGATAGCGCTTTCTTTTTGTATACATTCATTTAATTAATCGATTATTCGACATTTTATGTTTCACTTTCACACCGTTTGGGAAAAACAGCTAGGTAATGCATCTTCTCCCTTGTGGGAACTTCTTATGGACAAATTTATATGTATGCATTAAAATGAATAATGTTTCATTTTCCGTTATAACTACATCTGAGGTGAATTTATGAATCGACAACATCGCTTTACATTAACAAGTCATTTACGATTTATCATCCCTTCCCTGTTGGGAATTTTTCTTTTTATGGTTCCCATACCACAGGAAGAAGGGATCACGATACCAATCGCCGTTCTATCAGGACTATTACAGGACTGGATTGGAAGCTATGTACCTGCAATCATGACAGGATTGATCATCCTTACCGTATTAGGGACTTTTATTACCAAGTTCATACGCCCGGCTTTCATTGAAAAATCTCCGTTTTTCACAAGCCTGTTCGATGTAAGACCTGTTTGGGTTTTTGTCAGAGTACTGGGTGCTGTGTTTGCGATCATGACTCTATTTAAATTAGGGCCTGAATGGGTCTGGTCAGACGCAACTGGTGGACTTCTATTAAATCCGGATGGACTTCTGGCCATTCTTTTTTCTGTATTTTTATTTGCCGGACTTTTTCTACCTTTATTATTGAATTTCGGTCTACTTGAATTATTCGGTGCTCTCTTAACGAAAGTAATGCGTCCCGTATTTGGTTTGCCCGGACGTTCTTCCATCGATTGTTTAGCTTCCTGGTTAGGAGACGGAACGATCGGGGTGCTACTGACAAGTAAGCAATATGAAGAAGGGTATTATACCAAGAAGGAAGCAGCAATCATTGGTACGACATTCTCTGTTGTATCCATTACCTTCAGTTTAGTCGTCATTTCTGAGGTTGGTCTTGGAAAATACTTCATTCCTTTCTATATAACAGTAGCCATTTCAGGAATTATCGCCGCGATCGTGCTGCCACGAATCCCGCCATTATCCCGTAAGCCTGACACGTACTATAATGATCAAGAAGGCAAGAACACGATGGAAGTCATTCCAGAAGGCTATAGCCGCGTAGGTTATGGATATGAGCAAGCCCTTGTTCAAGCGAAGAATAACAATAGTACTTCTAAGTTTTTCACTGATGGAATGAAAAATGTGTTGGATATGTGGATGGGGGTTGCACCCATCGTTATGGCGATCGGTACAACGGCACTGATCGTAGCGGAGAATACGAAGTTCTTCGAATATATCGGTATGCCGCTTATTCCACTACTTGAGCTTCTGCAAATCCCAGAAGCAGCTGAAGCGTCTCAATCAATCCTTGTCGGTTTTGCCGATATGTTCCTTCCAGCCATCTTTGGAGCTGGAATTGAAAGTGAACTGACACGCTTTGTGATTGCTTGTTTATCTGTAACACAATTGATCTACATGTCTGAGGTTGGGGGATTATTACTAGGTTCTAAGATCCCGGTTGATTTCAAGGACTTAGTGATCATCTTCTTACAGCGTACATTCTTGACTTTAATTGTGATTGTTGCAATTGCTCATATGATTTTTTGATGAAGTAAAACCCAGGTTCGAATTTGAACCTGGGTTTTTTGTTGGGATCGTTTAAGAACAAAACACTGACCGTTCCTTTCCGCTACAGGCAATTGCTTTCCGCGGGGAGGAAGTCGAGCCTCCTCGGGCTTTGCCCTGTGGGGTCTCGACCTTTCCTCTATTTCCCGCAGGAGTCAATTGCCTTCCGCTACAATCCACTCTGTGCTTCTTCCTTCAGACTGCTTATATACATGGATAGATATACAAATGATCAAACAAACTCGTTGTTATGTTATTAAACCCTTATGAACCATCAACCTTTTAGAAAACAGGCTTTACTTACAAGCCGTTATCCCTTTTTCCAACCTTCATAGTTAATCCATCTTTAGGTCTTATATAATGGAGGTGTGAAGAACCCTTTTTATTCACCATAACCATTCCAAGTATTCTGCCTTATACATAGGTAAAGGCTGCATCGCAATGAGGCAGCCTTGGACTTTATTTATGTTTTACCGGTAAGGTTACTTCTACTTTTGTTCCCTTGTTTACTTCTGATTCAATGAGTATAGACCCTTTATGGTCTTCAATGATCTTTTGACTAATGGTCAGCCCGAGTCCCATCCCTTTTTCTTTCAAGGTGAAGAACGGCTCTCCCAGTCTCTTTAATCGATCAGGCGGTATTCCCACCCCTTGATCTTGAATGGAGATGATGAACTTTTCGTTCAGAACGTTCCATTTGACGCGGATTTCTCCTTCGTCCATCGATTCGATTGCATTTTTAATAATATTAATAAAGACCTGTACGCATTGATTCTTATCTCCAAATACGTGAATGGAGGAGGATGGTACTTGAACTTTTAATGTGATCCCTTTGAGGATTGCTTCATGCTCCATTACCTTGATCACATAGTGTAACACCTCATTCATATCAAAGACCTGGTATTCCCTCATTTGAGGCTTTGATAAAATGAGTAGCTCTCCTACAATTTGGTTGATTCGATCCATCTCGGAGGACATGACGTTGAGATAATTTTCGGATACATGCTCATTCTCTTCAAGCAGTTGAATGAAGCCCTTTATGCTCGTAAGGGGATTACGGATCTCATGGGCGATTCCCGCCGCAAGCTCCCCGACCACCGATAATTTCTCTTTTCTTAATAGCATTTCTTCAGCTATTTTCTGCTGAGAGATATCCCGGCCGATGATGACTAATCCTTTTCTTGTCTGATTCGAATGAAATAACGGGACTTTTATGACATCAAAGGTTTTGTATTCACCGTTCGGAAGGTAGAATCCTTCTTCGCATCTCGTCACCTTTCCAGCTTTCCAAGATTGTTCATCGGAGTCAACACAGTAGTCGAAGGCGTCTTTAAAAAAGGGAACCCGCTCTCCTAATTCCCTGTCAGTCTTCCCTACATAATCAATGCGTTCAAGGTTATACAGTTTTCGGCCAAATTGATTGACCTTTAACCAGCGTCCCTGTCCATCCTTAAAGCACACAAAATCCGGCAGTGAATGGAGAAGGGTGGACAGCTGATTTTCTTCTTCCAGCAATTTTCGATGCTCTGACAGAAAGGTTTTCCCTTTTATTAATAAGTGTGCCAGGACCGTTACTCCTGCAATGGTTACCAGAAGTGCAGCGATTACGTTCCATGGCTTATTAATGAAGAGTAAAACGATGAACTGTAAGACAAATAGAGCCATGAGGATCATTATCTTGTTGTAAAATGTATGTTTTATCATATGATTCATTTTCTCCATCATCTAAGCCACCCGCCCCACTCATACTTTTATTGGTTAAAATAAGTTAAATATATATGGACCGATTGAAGTAATATAGAACAAAATATAGATTCCCATGAAGTAAAAGGCACCTGCAAAGGATCCCCAATCAGGGTCCCGCCCTATTTTCCAAATCACCCAAGTGATCACACTAATCAACAATAATAGTGCGTAGCCGCTTCCCGGAAACACGAAATACTCCGGTGCCACTTGGTAAAAATATGCGTTCATTGCATTGCTGGTGTAGCTGATCGGCATCAGCATAAAAATGATGATCGATGCATATTCAGCCCAGCTGATCCCGTCTTTTTCAAACGCATTTGGTCTGAATATATACAATAAGATTAATAGAAAGAGTGATGGAAGCACCCAGTAAAAGGATGTCAATACCGTCACCAAGCTGCTGAACATCATGAGAACGCCGTTGTTCAGTGCCTCTTTCACTGATCTTTTCGACCAGTTTGTACTTTTTGAAACGACTTGATCGTTCTGAGATGCCCCGTATAGTTCATATGTACCACCATCATAATTAAACCAAACCAGTGCTTCGTCTGTTAATTGCACAGGTGAATATGTGACATGCTTGGTCGTACTAAGAGGAGAGCCCTCCAGAATCCCCTGATCTTGAAAAGGTGCCGCATACAGGCTCATCGCACTGTTATCACCAATACGCTGTCCTTCTGAAGTGAACACCACGGATTCTTTCCCATCAACGTTTACAAACTGTACCCCACCGGCATTCGCCAGCTTTTCTCCGGTATCTTTATTGACGAATTCAACCTTACTCCCGGTTAAAATCGAAGATCCTACTTCCTGTAGTGGAACCTGCACCTTGTATGTACTGTAGGAAAGCGTGCCTTGTGTACGTGATTTCTCATTGTATAGTAAGGTGAGCTTCTCGTCTGTTACTTTAAAGGTTAAACCATCCACCTTTTTATTCGGTGCTGTATTTACAAGTAAAAAAGGCTTCTCACTGACTACACGGTTTTCATTCATATAGTAGACGAAATCATGAGTATCATCTTGTTCCACCTGAATGACAGCTTTTCCGTTTTCTCCTACGTGCACATCAGAAATTCCAGATGGAAAAGTGTAGACTTCCCTGGATGAACCTTCTTGCACATTATATTCATATAGTTGCTCGTTACTCCAATAATAGATATCGTTTGCGCTCACTCCGAGACCCGTGATCTCTTTCGACAGGATTTGATCCTGATTGTCCTGGGTCGAAACTAAATTTCCATCTTTATAGTAGATGAATTCGTTGCCATCGGTCCAAAATGGATAGCCTCTGGTAATCTTGGTATCAATGACTCTTTCATCTGCTACACTCATTTCATCATTGATGGTAAACGCATGGATCTTCCCTTTACTTGAGAGGTATAGTTCCCCATTGTTTTGAAACACCTGAGGTCTCTCTTTTGATGTGAAGTCTAATGGGAGTGAACGGCTCCAGTTCGGCTGAGGTAATTCCTTCACTAACAACAGCTGGTGAAAGAACAAGGCAGCGATGAATAAAAGCATGATTCCTATAGGTATCCCAAATACTTTCAATTTTTCTCTCATCTGAATCCCCCTTATGTAAAATCCTTAGACTTCTGAATTTTAGCATAATTTATATAGGTTATCACCATTTTTTTCCACTAAAAGGAGCTTTGTTTCATTTATTCATTCTGTTTCAGTATATCATTTTCTTTCCAATTTACTATCAATTATTGTCATATTTTGTCGTATTTTAGTGTTTGAATAAAACATGGACCGTTCCTTTCCGCTCTGTGCTTTTACATTATGACTGCCTAATGGTAGACAAACAAAAAAACCTTTTGTAGATAGTTTGTTCCAAAAACAAACTATCTACAATGGAGCGCACCTGATGCGAGAATCAACATTCTCAGTGTGTTTCTTTTAAAAAAATAAAACCAAATACGTTTAGAAAGCAATCTCTTTTAAGTAGGTAGAGGTTGAATTCCCTTTGAGGAATAAAATAAGATCCCTAAGAAACTATTGCTTCTCAGGGATCAATCTGCTTACTTCGTTTTTAATTTCTCTAACATATCAGCTGTCATTTTGGCTAGGTCGTAATCTGCTTTGAATCCCCATTCGTTCATGGCTGCGCTGGAGTCTATGGCGTTCGGCCAGCTTTCAGCGATGGTTTGGCGGACTGGATCTACGTTATAATCCAGCGCAAAGTCCGGTTGGTGGACGCGGATCGCTTTTGCAATATCTTCAGGTGCTACGCTCATGGCAGATACATTGAAGGAATTACGGTGCTCAAGCTTTGAACCATCCGCTTCCATAAGGTCGATGATCGCATTAAGTGCATCCGGCATATACATCATATCCATATAAGTTCCTTCACCGATGTATGAAGTATACTGGTTATTCTTGATTGCTTCATAATAAATTTCTACTGCATAATCAGTCGTCCCGCCACCTGGTAATGTTTCATACGAAATCAGACCCGGAAAACGCAGTCCTCTTGTATCCACTCCAAATTTAGTGAAGTAATAATCAGACAGAAGCTCTCCCGACACTTTGTTTACTCCGTACATGGTAGTAGGGCGCATGATGGTATCTTGTGGAGTAGAATCCTTTGGAGTCGATGGACCGAATGCTCCAATTGAACTTGGTGTGAAGAACTGACATTCCAATTCTCTTGCTGCTTCAAGGGCATTTACCAGTCCACCCATATTTAAATTCCAGGCAAGCAGTGGTTTTGCTTCCGCCGTTGCAGATAACAGAGCTGCGAGGTGAATAATGGTATCCACCTTATTCGTTTTGGCAATATCAAACATTTTCCCGGCATCGGTCACGTCTAATTGCTCAAAAGGACCGTCCGTTACGACAGGGCTGTCTGTTTCCCGGATATCGGTCGCAATGACGTTATCAGAACCGTACACAGTACGTAGTTTATTGGTGAGCTCAGAACCGATTTGTCCCAAGGCACCCGTTACTAAAATCTTTTTCATCGTCTTTCCTCCTGCATTTTCCTATGGTGATAGAATGATTTCAATATTCATAGAGATAGGGCTGACTTTTATAGCCAGACCCTATCACGTTATATAAAGGGGATTAGATAATTCCCATTTCTTTACCGACTTTTTCATATGCTTTAATCGCTTGATCAAGCATGTCTTTCGTATGCGCTGCTGAAGGCATGTTTCTCACACGGCCTGCTCCTCTAGGTACGGTTGGGAACACGATGGATTTGGCATATACACCCTCTTCATATAGGCGTTTACTGAAGTCCTGGGTCGCCTGCTCTTCACCGATGATAACCGGAGTGATGGGAGTCTCACTGTTTCCAATGTCAAAGCCAAGCTTCGTCAGCTCTTCTTTCAGATATCGACTGTTTTCCCACATATTATCTTGAAGCTCTGTAGAGTTCATGATGAGATCAAGTGCTTCTGTACAAGCCGTTACATCTGCCGGAGTTAAGGATGTAGAGAATAAGAATGGACGTGAGCGGACCTTTAACCAGTCGATCAGGTTCTGAGTTCCTGCCACATATCCCCCAACTACACCGATCGCTTTCGATAACGTGCCCATTTGGAAGTCCACTTTGTCTGATAGGCCAAAGTGTTTAACCGTTCCTGCACCTTTTCCAAGGACACCGGAACCGTGAGCGTCATCTACATACGTCATGATATCAAATTCCTCAGCAATTTCAACGATTTCAGGAAGTTTACAAACATCTCCATCCATAGAGAATACTCCGTCAGTGATGATCATGATTTTCTTGTATTGACCAGATTCCTTCGCTTCTTTAGCTTTCGCACGAAGATCTTCCATATCTGAGTGACCAAAACGGATAATCTTTGCTTTCGAAAGACGGCAGCCGTCAATGATGGAAGCATGGTTCAGTTCATCAGAAAGGATGGCGTCATTCTTGTCCATAACCGCTGAAATGGCAGCCATATTACAGTTGAATCCTGATTGATAAGCGATCGCTGCTTCTGTTCCCTTAAATTTCGCCAGCTTTTCTTCGAGCTTCACATGAAGATCAAGGGTACCATTGATTGTACGAACGGCTCCAGACCCTACACCATATTCTTTCACCGCTTCGATCGCTACTTTTTTCAGGCGTTCATCCGTTGCGAGTCCAAGATAATTATTAGAAGAAAGGTTCACAAGTTTCTTATCATTGATCGTAATCATCGGTCCGTTTGCACCTTGTAATGGATCAATCTCATTATATAAACCGCGTGATTTTAGGTCTTCAAGATTTTCCTGTAAAAAATGATCTAATGTTTTACTAGTCATATACGTATCCTCCTGTTATGTAAGCGTTTTAAAAACAAATGTCCACTCCAAAAATACACTATTTATCAGTTGACTCTTTATGGTTGCTAATGATTATTCTGATTCTTAGTTTAACATGTTTTTTTGTGATGGACAAAATATATCTAATTAATTTAGTTTGTGTTTCTATAAGGGACTTCATGCAATTACTCGAGTAAAACATTCCTACTTTTGGATGAGGGGTAGAGCGAAAAGATGGACCGTTTCTTTCCTCTCCAGGCACTTCCTTTCCGCGGGGAGGAAGTCGAGCCTCCTCGGGCTTTGCCCTGTGGGGTCTCGACTTTTCCTCTATTGCCCGCAGGAGTTAAGTGCCTTCCGCTACAATCCACTCTGTGCTCTTTACATCTTCAATACCTACGACGTATGGAAGTATATATAGCGTATATACCCAAAACAACCTATCTACATCTGAATTTTGATAAAAACCCAATAATCTATCTTTTCAACATCTGTCATAAACTATCCACAAATCATGTGAAACAATTCACAAACTTATTGTAAAATATATATATAAACATTAAGCAGGTGATGGAAATGTCTGTTTTTGAACTTTTAACCTCATTGACTCCCGTATTAGCCGTTCTTATTTTTCTTGTTATTTTGCGGTTACCCGCTTCTGTTGCGATGCCTGTCAGCTTCTTACTGACTGCCATTTTAAGTCTTGTATTCTGGAAAATCCCCCTGGTGCAGATCGGTGCTGCCACGGTTGAGGGAATGATTATTGCTTTCACTATTCTTTGGATTGTTTTTGGAGCGATCCTGCTTTTGAACACTTTACAGAACAGCGGTGCCATGGAAACCATCCGCAATGGATTTTCTATGATTTCCCCGGACCGCCGTGTGCAGGTCATTATAATCGCTTGGTTATTCGGCTCTTTTATTGAAGGTGCCGCTGGATTTGGAACGCCTGCGGCCCTCGCAGCACCATTACTTGTGGCGTTAGGGTTTCCGCCCCTCGCAGCCGTTTCTCTCGCTCTTATTGCAGATAGCAGTGCTGTGTCATTCGGTGCGGTCGGTACTCCTGTTATGGTAGGGATCGATCAAGGTTTGAGACAGGGAGGGACCCTTGCAGGTCAGGTGGAACAAGCGGTAGGCGCTCAATCAATGATCGATTATTTAAGCGGCGTAGCCAGTCGGGCTGTGAGTATCGATTTATTCATCGGTAGCCTGATCCCTCTCTTGCTTGTTGTGATGCTGACCCGTTTTTTCGGTCAAAATCACTCTTGGAAAGAAGGACTCGTTCTATGGAAGTTCTCTCTATTTGCAGGTCTGTCGTTTACAATACCCGCATTACTGGTAGCCACATTCTTAGGCCCGGAGTTTCCTTCTATCATTGGTGGATTAGCAGGGTTGATGATTGTCATTCCTGCAGCGAAGAAAGGATTCTTATTACCCGATGAGGCTTGGGACTTTGAAGTACAGGAAGAACCTAAGACCGAAGTCGTCCCTGACAAGAAAATGCCGATTTGGTTAGCTTGGATTCCTTACTTGCTTGTCGCTGTCCTGTTGGTGTTAACGAGATTGGATCTTCTACCTGTTAAGGACTGGCTTAGAAGCGTAAAAGTGGGATGGAGCAATATTTTAGGAACAGACATTTCTACTCAGTTTGAGCCACTCTACCTTCCTGGTACTATCTTTGTTTTGGTCATGACGCTGACATTCCTTATTCATAGAATGAGTAGGCTTCAAATCGAAGAGACGTTCCGACAATCTCTATTTACGATTAAAGGAAGTATCATTTCATTAATGGCCGCCGTTCCCATGGTAAGGATTTTCATTAATTCAGGTGTGAACGAAAGTGACTTAGTGAGTATGCCAATGGAACTGGCGACTTTAGTGTCAGGGTTAGCGGGTGAAGGCTGGCCCTTTGTCTCTCCCCTCATCGGAGCACTTGGATCTTTTATCTCTGGGAGCGCCACGTTTAGTAACATGATGTTTTCTCTCTTTCAGTTTAGTGTCGCCGATCAAATAGGGGCAGACCCGCAAACTGTTTTATCCTTGCAGGTGCTGGGAGCCAATGCAGGAAACATGGTATGTGTCCTGAATGTAGTAGCCGCTGCATCTGTTGTTCAGCTTAGCGGAAAGGAAGGGCAGATCATCCGGATAACCGTGGTCCCGATGTTACTATATGTTCTGTTATCAGGAAGTATCGGGGCCCTCGTTCTTTATTTCTTATAAAGAAAAAGGATGAACAAATGACCTCTCATTTGTTCATCCTCTGCTTTATTTCATGACGTTACGGTTGACCCTGTAATCCAGGATCGCCTCGTGGATTCTTCTTAATGCCAAGTCGATCCGCTCTTTCGGACAGGCAATGTTCATTCTGACAAAGGTGTGCCCGCTCTGACCAAATTTAAAGCCTTCATCAAATTTCACTTTGGCTTTGTTTAAGAAAAACGTACACAGCTCTTCACCTGTCATGCCTAATTCCTTGCAATCCATCCAAATAAGGTGTGTAGCCTGTGGGGTAATGCCTTTCACCTCTGGAAGGTGTTGCACTAAATAATTCAGTACATACTGTTTATTCTCTTCAAGCACCATCAATAGCTCATTGAGCCAGGGTTCACCTTCCTCATAAGCCGCAATCGTTCCTTCAATCCCAAACACATTCGGTCTCATCAGCCCATAGCCCGTAAGCTTTTCATTATACTTATCTCTCAGGTCTTTGTTCGGTATGAGAAGGATGGAGGTTTGAAGTCCCGCAATATTAAAGGTTTTACTTGGAGCCGCACATAGAATACTACGCTCTATCAAGCTGTCATCCCCTTTAAACAAAGGAACGTGTTCATATCCTTTGTACACCAGGTCTCCATGCATTTCATCTGAAATGATCCATAGGTCATGCTGTTTAGCGATCGAACCGATTCTCCTTAACTCCTCTTGCGTCCATACCCGTCCAACAGGATTATGAGGACTGCAAAGGATCAGAAGTTTCGTTCCGGGATGACGTGCCTTCTCTTCTAAATCGTCAAAATCAATCGAGTATACTCCATCCTCATAAAGCAACGTATTTTTCATTACCGAGCAACCATGGTTCTCGATCGTACTGTAAAAAGGATAATAAACGGGATCTTGAATGATTACACCGTCCCCAGGCTCCGTTAACACGGACAACAATACATTGATACCCGGAATGATTCCTGGGCTAAAGCTGATCCACTCTTTCTCTATTTCCATCTCGAAGCGCCTCTTCCACCATGAAATGACAGACTCGAAGTATCGATCGCTAAATGTCGTATAGCCGTATATGCCATGCTGAGCCTTGCGATTCATGGCTTCGACAATGGCAGGAGACACTTGAAAGTCCATGTCTGCAATGCACATAGGAATCACATCCTCGGCAGGAAACGACCATTTCACAGAGTGAGTGTTTGTTCTCTCGATGCAATCATTCCAATTCATATCCTAATACCCCTCTCACATATATCTGTCCTTACTTTATACCAGAATGAGGCCAGGGTGAATACCTAATTAAAAAATAGAATTCCCCATACTCCTTTGTTAAGCTGGATCGGCGTCATGTCCAGATGCTTAATATATTCACTACTTTTCAACGATTGTTCCTTCCTTCGCTCTTCTATGGATATGCTTCATTCCTTCCCGCTTACTTAAAGGTGCCAGATTTTCTGATTCGATGAATTGCTGAACCGCTTCCGGGTCCGTTTTTGAATACTCCCTCAAAGCCCAGCCAATTGCCTTCTGAATAAAAAATTCTTTTGATTCATTATGCAGTAATATGTATCTGAACAAACGATCCTGATCTGTTTTTTCTTTATATTTCAATTGATGTAATATGGAGATCCGGTTCAACCACATATGATCTGAATGAATCCATTTCTCTAAGTATGCGTCATCTTCTTCGGTTTGATAGATTTTCCCTACGTGATTGGGAGCAATGTGATCAATCGTATCCCACCAGGATTTATCTGTTATCAATTCTTCTAAAAGTGGCAGGTACTCTTTCGTTAAATACCTGGATTGTTTATCCAGAAGGGAAAGAGCGAAATACTGACACTCCCTTTGCGGTTCAGACCAAAGGGAACGAACAATGTCAGGCAATTCTTCAACCGGTGGCTTACCGTTTTCCTTCAGAAAGTCCCTTAGTAAAGCAGTACGCTCCGGGGTCCTGATACCAAAGAACTGAAATTGATTTCTCATATATGCTTCCATGGCTTCTCGATTTTCACTATTTTGATGCTTTTTTAATAGAGTGATGATTTTATCTGAATACTCATGTCCCATCTTTTTTCTCCCCTTTTTGATTTCGTTCTTCGCATTCAAAACAACTGCTTTTTCCATTCTCCTTTTGCACACCGTTAAAGAAACCGTCTAAACAATAAAGCGGCTTCTGACAGAGGTAACAGTAGTCTACCAGCTCTTTCATTCTTTTACTGTTTCCTTTTCACTAAATTGATCATCAGGTATATTCATCAACCAGAACATCTCCCATCTGCCGGAACTCTCTTCATACTTCTTTACGATCGGGTGAAATACCTTTTTTAAACCAATAAAGAGACAACCCCTTAGCTAGCTAAAGGGTTGTCTCTTTTGGTCATTTGTCTCATAAGGAAAAAGTGAAGAAGCTTTTTGCTTTGGGGCAATGAAAATCCAACGATGGAACCGAGTCCCAGTGCGATGATGACCGTCCCAATCCCGACAGGACCACCAAGTAGCCAGCCGAAGAAGAACACAATGATCTCCATTCCATTTCGTACCCACTGAACTTTCCAGCCCGTCTTTTTAACTACGAGCAGCATCAGACTGTCACGGGGTCCTGCCCCCAAGTCAGCTGACACATACAGACCGATACCGTATGCGATCACCACAATCCCAATCGCAAACACTATCGACTGTGCCAATAACGATTGAGGATCAGGAAGCACATAATTAAATAAATCTATGAAAATACCGATTAACAGCATATTAATAAAAGCCCCGACTTTAGGGAATGACTTCGTTCCAATTCCCGTCACGAACAAGATGACAAAGCCCGCAATAATCGACCATGTACCAATCGTCAGTCCGAGCTGCTTGAATAACCCATAATGAAACACATCCCAAGGTCCGATCCCAAGGTCTTTGCCTTTGATCGTCAAGCTTATGCCAAACGCAAGTACAAGGAGGCCTGTAAAGAAGAACGACCAACGTAAAACTAATTCTCTATTCATGAAAATCCCTTCCTACACCATAGTCATTTCATTTAATACCCGGATAAATGTATCACAGAATACTAAACAAAAAAATTTCATAAAACCTATGGGGTTGGTGGGGATAATTCACTGTTGAGAAACCTGTATAGGACGCACTTGGTTTTTACATTTTTTGTTAATCGGCCGGATTATTTGTGATTTCGGCCGGATTATCACTGAAAACGGCCGGTTTTATGACCATTCCCGCCGGATTTTTACGAAAAACGGCTGGATTATCGCCCATTTCGGCTGGATTCACTAAGTTGCGCCTCCAAAAAAAGTAGGATGGCACTTTGAACTCACTTAAATCCTCATTGTTCATTGATAAATCAATAGAAACTACTGAATTTCCCTTAATCCTCAGTAGTTTCCATGTTGAAAAGTATATTTCTCCATGAAATCAGATCAGCTCATAAAAGAAAACCCTCTACCCTTCAACCAACTCAACGATTTCCCCGTCAGGTCCCAAGAAAAATGCTACTTTCCAACCATTTTCAAGAACAACGGGGCCCTCAACAGGTACTAACCCTTTCTCCTTTAATAGACCCATCTCCGTTTCCAAATCGGTGACTGTCAAGGCTAAATGAGGAAATATCCTCTTTGAGCCGTTATCCTCCCCAGGCTCTTCGATGAGCTCCAATCGACAATCGTTCTTTTTCATAAATAGTATTTTCTCACTACCCCATTCGAAATACGTTTCCTCTTCAAACCCAAAATATGATTGATAGAATTCCTTCGACCGCACTAAACTCTTTACATTCATCCCAATATGATGAAGTCTCATATCCATTCTCCTTACAAAATTACATTCATATCGCCAAACTCATGCCATTTATAGTATTTTAAAAGAGCAGTTTGATAGGCGTTCATTAATTTCCTCTCTGAAATAAAAGCCTTTAAGAGATCCAGGTGACTCGCTTCCGGTTCATGCAGCCCAGTAATGAGACCATCTACGAGTTGAAGATGGGTATCCCCCGATATATATAAGTTGGTTATCCCTTCAGAAGGCTTTAGCTGTCCATATTGCGTCATGATGGTCTCAAGGGCACGAACGACTGTAGTGCCCACTGCAATGACCCGCTTCCCGTTATTCTTTGCCTCGAGGATTTTGTCCACTGTCCCTGAACCTACATGGTATTCTTCTGGATGTTTTTTAGGTGTCGGCCAGCGATCATCTCCGTAATAACTCAAACCTGCGTGAAGCTGTATGAACGCGATTTCAATCCCTTTCTGCTTCAAGGATTGTATCAACTTCCAAGAGAAGGCCCTTCCGGCAGATGTCATTTCCACAGACCCCGGTACTGATCCATATACGGTTTGATAGCAATCAAGTGGCCAGGGAGAATCAATATATTCGTAACGGATCGGCTCTCCGTTTCTGTAAATAAAATCAAAAAGCTCAACACCACTCCTGTTGAATTTCAATTGCACCAGTGGTTTTTCACTTCCTTCACCCACCATGCTGGCCCGGACTCCCTCTGAAAAACAAATCCGCTCCCCCGCTTGATAGAAGTCTCCTATGATAAGCGCATCCCAACAGTCCTCATCTACTTTTCTGGATAAACGAACTTCGAGATGCCTGTTTCCTTGCTTCCCTTTGAGAGATGCGGGAAGGGTGCGGCTGTTGTTTAAAACAAGTACGTCCCCCTTATTTAAAAACTCTGGTAGCTGCTTGAATAGGGTATGATCACATTTCCCGGTCTCCCGGTTCAACACCATCAGTTTTACTTCGTCCCTCTCGAATCCTAATAACTCAATGGGGGTAGAAGCGTTTAAATGTAAAGGGATATCAAAGGTCTTTGCCAGTTCATTCATTCTCCCCGCCTCGATTCCACTGAAATTCTTGTGCTTCAAATCGATTCCCATTCTCGTTTTCTGAAGCGTCGGATGCCAGATATAAAAAGACGTCAAGGTGATCGTTAGGGCCCGCAAGTGGATAATCACATCCCGGGACAGCCTTGTCGTGTATGTCCGTATCCATTTCCCCCGGATCGACCATATTCACCCTTACCCCTGTATCACTTAGCTCGTCGGCCCATGTTTGAGTCAATCCTTCGACGGCAAACTTTGAAATTCCGTATGCTCCCCACTCAGCAAAGCCCGTTTTACCCGCTTCTGACGTTAAGTTAATGATGGAGCCTTTCCCCCGGCTGATCATTCCGGGAAGGACTCTTTTCGTTACTAAAAATGGGTTCAATGCATTGATCCTCAGCACCTCAAGAAATTCTTCTTCAGGGTAATCAGCCAGCAGACGCGGACCAGGTCCAAAAACGGATGCATTGTTAAAAAGAACATCGACTCCCCCCAATACCTCCTCTGTTACAGAAACAAAACGATCTACATCCCGGGAATCAGAAACATCAGCTTCCAAAGCTACCACCTCTGCCCATAACGCCTTCAATTCTTTCTCAACCTCCAGAAGCGGTCCACCCGTTCGTGCACAAATCGCAAGCTTTGCTCCTTCCTTCGCACATTGTATGGCAAGGGCCCTTCCCAACCCTTTTGATGCTCCGGTTATCATGACTACTTTATTATTCAACATCTTCATTTCCCCTTTCCTAACTCTTATTACTCACAGTTTATGAAAAATCTCCTTTCGACAAATCGTCTATAAGTGGTCATGGGGAATAGAAAATTAGAAGGAGCAGATTATCAGCCTTTTGATGTAGTTTCATAAAAAACACGAACATTAACACTAGATATATAATTTATATTCGTGTTATAATCAAATTGAAAATAAATAGAGCAGTGACTGGCGAAAATGTGGAATCAACCACAAGGGAGCTGCGATCTTACAAAACATGAGCCATTAGCCGTTCGCCTGGGCAGAAGGCAAGGGGATACCCTTGTCTTCTTTTACTATAATCAGGAGGGATTGCAGTGGAACCACTAGTATTAGACGGGAAACTTGTTGCATCTGAGGTAAAAGAAAGCCTAAAGTCGAGAGTCGCTGAATTAAAAGAGAAGGGTATTACCCCTTGTCTTGCTACGGTACTTGTTGGAGACGACCCATCTTCTGCTACCTATGTGAAGATGAAGGGTAATGCCTGCGCGAAGATCGGGATGGAATCAAGAAGGATTCATCTTCCTAAGGAAACCTCAACGAATGAACTGTTGGACGTCATCCAGGAGCTTAATCAAGATTCTTCCGTTCATGGGATTCTCTTGCAGCATCCTGTTCCTCCCCATATTGATGAGCGTGCTGCCTTTGAAGCGATCTCCATTGATAAAGACGTTGATGGAGTCACGAGCCTCGGGTTCGGTCAAAATTCATTAGGGTTTGGTGAATATCCGTCCTGCACACCTGCAGCCATCATGAGCATCATCGATTACTACGGTGTGTCCCTTGAAGGAAAACACGCTGTCGTTGTAGGAAGAAGTCCGATTCTAGGAAAGCCTGTGTCCATGATGCTGTTGAATCGAAACGCAACGGTGACGACCTGTCATTCTTATACAGAGAACCTGCCTGACCTTCTCTCTACTGCAGATATCGTGGTGGCAGCAGTCGGTAAACCTAACTTCATTCAAGGGGACTGGTTAAAAGAAGGTGCTGTCGTTCTTGATGCGGGCTATAACAAAGGGAACGTTGGGGACATCGATTACGAGGCATGCTACGAAAAAGCGAGCGCGATTACTCCTGTACCAGGTGGAGTTGGACCTGTGACCATCTCCATGCTATTAAAACAGACCGTTGATTCTGCTGAGAAATATGGTTCTGTTCTTGAACATTCTTAACAAATATCCTTTAAGAGACTGACTCGTTTATGGAGTCAGTCTCTTTTTTTCCTATTTCGGACTTATTTTTTCTACATTTCAGGAAAGAATGGTAAGGAATTGAAAGATAAAGGAGCGTTCATATGGACACACAACACCAAAATGCTTTTTCCAAAACACCGGAACCCTATTGGAGGGAAACGGCTAAACTCCCCCTATTTAAAAAGCTTGATAGTAATATAAAAGTGGACGTAACCGTTGTTGGCGGCGGGATAGCAGGCATCACCACTGCCTATTTGTTAGCTAAAGGCGGAAAAAAGGTTGCGCTGATTGAGGCTAACCACTTATTGAATGGAACAACGGGGCATACAACCGCTAAGATTTCCGCTCAACACGGATTGATTTATGATGAGCTCATCCAGCATTTCGGAGAAGAGTTTGCAAAGAAATATTATTTGTCGCAGACGAAAGCTCTTCAGTTTATTAAAGACACGATTTCAAGTGAAAATATAGATTGTCATTTTACAGAAGAGGACTCGTATGTTTACGCGACTACAGACCAATCCGCTACAAAAATCGAGAAGGAGTACGAGGCGTATCAGAAGTTAGAGATTCAGGGAGAGCTCATCGAAAAACTCCCGATCGATCTATCCATTAAAAACGCAGTCGTGATGAAAGATCAGGCACAGTTTCACCCTTTAAAATATCTTAAAGCCTTGATTGATTCTTATACGGGACTTGGCGGTCAAATATTTGAAGGAACTGCGGCTAAAACCATTAACGAAGGAGACTCCACTCAGGTTGTGACTGCTGACGGATATCACCTGGATAGCGAGCATGTTGTTATTTGCTCTCACTTTCCTTTTTATGATGGTATGGGTTTCTATTTCACAAAGATGTATGCCGAACGCTCTTACATCCTTGGAGTGAAAGCTAAAAAGGACTATCCGGGCGGAATGTATTTAAGTGCAGAAGACCCTACCCGTTCCCTCCGTTATGAAGATGATGAAAATGGGGAAAAAATTATTTTAATCGGTGGGGATAAACATAAAACCGGGCAAGGAAAAGATACTATGGATCACTATGAGGCTTTAAAGGATTTCGGGGAAGAAGTCGTCGGGATTGAAGAAGTCCGATATAGATGGTCGGCCCAGGACCTGATCACATTAGACAAAGTACCCTACATCGGGAAATTAACGGAAAAGCACCCTGCTATTTTGGTAGCGACCGGTTTTAATAAATGGGGCATGACTTCCGGTACTCTGGCAGGTCAGATACTTTCTGATCAGATTTTAGGAAAACATCATATTTATGCAGATGTGTACACTCCTTCCAGGTTTGTTGCCGACCCCAGCATCAAGCATTTCTTCAAAGAGAATATAAATGTGGCTGGACAACTCATTAAAGGAAAGCTTCAAATACCAACTAAAAAACCACAGGAACTCCAAAAAGGTGAAGGCGATGTCGTGAACCTCAATGGACGACGCTGTGGAGGATACCGGGATGAAACAGGAAAGCTCCACGTCGTAGACTCCACCTGCACCCACCTCGGCTGTGAAACTGAATGGAACCACGGAGACCACACATGGGACTGCCCTTGTCACGGATCCCGCTTCTCCATTGATGGTGAAGTGATTGAAGGTCCTGCCAAGAAACCTCTCGCCAAATTTGAAGTGAACGATTAGGGGACGGACCTCTGGAAAAAGAATCGGCAATCCGATGGCTCCCGCTATTTGTCGAATATAGCCTGGGAAATAAACCGAATCCCCAAGGTATTTGACATATTTTGTCGTATCCCCTAGAAGAATATTTCCTGGATAATGCCTCACACTATTAATGCTTGAGCTACTATCTACGGGAGGGATTCTGAATGGGACGTACAAAACAAGGTAACCGTAATGCCCAGAGTAATACGAATGCTAAAAGAGGGAATCGAACGAGTTCTGAATTAGTTGAGTTTACAACCGGGCAAGCGAATACAAAGAAAAACCGACCACAAGACTAGTAACGACAAGCAGTCTTAATGAAGAATAACCGGCAGTAACACTGCGTCAGGTTATTCTTTTCTTATTCTTCCTGATAATCAGTTCATCTTTTCGTAGAGGAATCTCACTCCCAACCTCGAATACGTTATAGAGAAATTGATTAGGGGGAATCGATCATGCAAGAACAAATGTTATTTCAACAAATGGAATTCATCCGGCTTCGCACATTGGCTGCTCTCGATGCGACAACAGAACAGCTGGCGGATGAAATGCCTCCTGGATTCAGAAATTCAATCCGATGGAATTTAGGACATATCCTACTGTCTCAGGAAAACCTGTTATTCTCCTTTGTAGGGGAAAACGACCGTAAAGCACTTCCACCTGAATACGGGGAGCTATTTGGCTTCAATACGAGCCCTGACACCTGGAATGCGCTCACAGCTCCTACACTGAAGGAACTTCGTGAGAAACTGGAGGCACAGCCCCAAAGGATGAAAGAATCGTTCTCCGGTCGCTTGGATGAAACAGGAGAGAAGCCGTTTGTCCTTGGTGAACATACTACGTTTACCACTTTAGGTGAAGTTCTTTCCTTCGCTAACTGGCATGAGGGCTTGCATCAGGGAACCATCACATCCATTAAGCGGGTACAGGGAATCGAAAATCTTTGGGAAAAGGTTGAAGAGAAGATAGAAAGATAAAAAGACATGGTGGCTCTTGCTGCCATGTCTTTTTATCTGCCTTTAAACAAAATTAAAAAATCCCCATAGCCTTCTTCTTCTAATTTCCCTTTAGGAATAAACCGTAAAGAAGCAGAATTGATGCAATACCGAAGACCTTTAGGACCAGGTCCATCTGTAAACAAATGCCCGAGATGAGAATCCGCTTCCCTGCTTCTTATTTCCACCCGGGTCGAACGATGTGATACGTCATATTGTTCTTTGACACTTGCATCCATGACGGGCTTTGTAAAACTTGGCCAGCCGCACCCACTATCATACTGATCTTTGGAAGTGAATAAAGGTTCACCCGAAACGATATCAACGTATAAACCTTCTTCCGTGTTATCCCAATACTCATTTTCGTAAGGTGGCTCTGTTCCATTTTCCTGGGTAACGAAGTATTGCATTTCTGTTAGCTGTTCCTTTAAATGGGCTCGATCTTTTGGCCAATACTTTTTCAAAAAATCTTCCCGCCCGGATCCACGCTTATATAAAGCATATCGGAAGGCATTTTCCTTATAAAAATCCTGGTGATATTCTTCAGCAGGATAAAACTCACTTGCAGGGAGAACCTTCGTCACCACAGGTTTTGTGAAAATACCACTCTGCTCCAATTTTCGTTTTGAATCTTCAGCAAGCTTTTTTTGATTATCGTTATGATAAAAAATGGCTGTTCGATAGGAGTCACCCCGATCTTTAAACTGTCCCCCTGAATCAGTCGGATCAATTTGCTTCCAGTATAGATCCAGCAGTTTCTCATAAGGGTACTGATTAGGATCAAACGTGATTTGTACAGCTTCATAGTGTCCTGTTTCCCCGGAGGTCACTTCTTTATATGTTGGATTTGCGGATTTACCTCCTGTATAGCCGGAGACAATACGCTCAATTCCTTCCTGCTCATCAAAAGGCTCGACCATACACCAGAAACAGCCCCCTGCAAACGTCGCATGTTCCATTTCATCACCTCTTTCGTTTCACGTGAAACACTCATCGGTTATAGATTTCTTACCCTAAATTCATCCTTCAAAGTAAAGATGATAATGATTCTGACACCCCGGGTTAAAGGATGCTCGACAATGAGGACAAACCGATTGGCAATTCATATATTGTAAGATGGTTAACTCATTTTTACATTCTCCACAAAGAACAGCTTTCGTATTCCACTCGTTCTTTGACCATATGATAGGGTCATGATCTGCGATATCGTCATGACATTTATAACAAGGATAATAGGTATTACAGCACTTAAATTTAATTGCGATGATATCTTTTTGAGTTCGGTAATGTTTGCATTTCGTTTTAGAGTCTACTTCTACGCCAGATACAGGAATCAACTTTTCAGTCATGTTCATCCTCCTTCATGCAGTAAATTTCGATAAACATAGTCGATTTCCCTACAAGAATCTTAAACTAGTTATCTATTACCTATACATTCTAGTCTATTGATCTATCTGTACTATACAATGAATAGTAAGAGAAAGGGAGGGGAAGATTCTTGAAATTGATCGTATTTGGAGCGGCAAGTGGAACAGGAAAAGAAGTAGTGAAGCATGTTCTAAGGGAGGATCATGAAGTCACTGCATTTGCACTGATACAGCCAAATATAAAGGGACTGATTTTTCCTACGATACGCTATTCGTAAGAAGAACAGTCCCTTTTCATTAACTCATATGCTCCAGGATCCCATTTAAATCCTTGTATTCAAAATGAGGTCTTACCCCTAATTCATCCATCACTTTTTCCTGGCGATTGATCCATGCCGTATAGAATCCAAAGTTCGTCGCTCCTGCAATGTCCCATGGGTTGGAAGACATAAACAGTACTTCTTCTCTCCTGACCCCGAGCTTTTCAAGAACAAGCTGGTAAGACATCGGTGTCGGCTTAAACTGCTTCACTTCATCAACTGTCAAAACCTCATCCAGTAAATGTCCAAAGGGAGATTGCTCCACCAGAGGTGAAAGCATGTCCAGGGAACCATTGGAAAAAATGGCTTTTTGATAGGGTTTCAGTTCTTCCAATACACTCCCTGTTTCTTCATAGTGGTTTAATTCTAAATAAGCATCCAGCAGTTTCTTCTCTTTTTCGCCAGTAAGGTCAACCCCTACTTGCTTACAGGCATAGTGGAGAGCATCCTGCGTTATCACGAAAAAGGTCGTATACGTTCCCATTAATTGACGTAAAAAACTATACTCTAACTGTTTTTGACGCCATATCTGACTGATTTCCTCCCCTTTATCAGAAAAGAGTTCATTACACTTTTCAATGACGGAATGAACGTCGAAAAGTGTTCCATACGCATCGAACACAAATGCCTTTATATTGAGATTTGACATACATATCTCCTCCTATATTCTCCTTATATAATAGACTATTTCATATAAATTAAACTTTTTCACGCCGAAGCGAATTCATTTCACAACCAGGCTTTTTGTGGTATATTACTTCGAGTATCTAAACATCTAATGGAGGTGGTCATTGATGACTGCAGAACCACATGCACAAGCATCTCCTTCCTATACTAAAACAATCTTATTCTTGAGCTTAACCGTCTGGCTGGTTGTCATGAATACCACCATGTTTAATGTGGCTCTCCCCAATGTCTTGAAGGATTTCTCTTTAGCCCCTTCTGAAGGAGCCTGGATTGTATCGGGTTATTCCATCGTACTCGCCATTTGCACCATTACATATACACGCCTGGCAGACTACATTCCGATCAGGAGGCTGCTTATTCTGGGCATCTCCATTTTCGGGCTGGCATCGTTCATAGGCTTCTTCGCACATACCTTTACCTGGCTATTGCTCTCCCGTTTATTCCAAGCGGCCGGTGCCGCAGCCATTCCCGGGTTATCCATGGTGTTTGCCGGACGTTTTGTCCCGATGGCAAGACGCGGTCGGGCATTAGCGATGATTGCCTCGGCTTCTTCCCTGGGCTTTGGATTAGGGCCCGTCGTAGGGGGAGTGATTACCGATTATTTAAGTTGGAACTATTTATTTTTAATCACGTTATGTGTCCTTGGAATGATACCTGTACTATACCGCTTCCTGCCGGATGAGACGACCAGGAAAGGGTATTTTGATGTATGGGGAGGCCTTTTGACCGGAGTAGGAATTACGTTCTTTCTGCTGTTCATTTCAACTTTCCACTGGTATTATTTCGCAGGTGCCGTCGTGTTCTTTGGAGGACTGTGGATTCGGATCCATAAAATCGAACTACCCTTTATTCAACCCAGTTTGATACGGGACAAAGGATACCGCCAGATCTTATATATGAGTTTCCTGGGTTTCGCCACACACTTTGCGATTTTAATCGTCATGCCCCTTATGCTTCAGCATGTTTATGGTAAAAACCCGACAGCCGTCGGATTCATTATCTTTCCGGGTGCGATGCTGTCAGCGGTGGCAGCTATTTATGTGGGAAGACTGATTGATCGGTATGGAAATATGAGGGTGATGTTCCTTGCACATATCCTTCTGATCATTTCAACCGTCATCTTTTATTTCTTATCCCCCCTCAGTGAATACATGATTATGCTGGCTTATATGTTTACAAGCTTTGGCTTTTCAAGTCTTTCGTCAAGCTCGACCAACGAAGTATCCCGGGTCATGAGTAAGGAGTTGATTGCTTCAGGAATCGGCATGAAACAGCTTACCCATTTCGTAGGCAGTGCCTCTGGTTCTGTTCTGGGAGGAATCATTGTCGAGATGGGCGGAGTAGAATTCCCGGTAAATTCCTTTCAGAATACATTCCTTGTTCTGATCGGGTTAATGACGTTATCCCTTTTTCTATTGTATTTATACCGCCAAAGAATTAACCAACATTAAAATCCGATCCAGGCTGAATATCTGCCTGGACCGGATTTTTCTATAAAATAGTGAAGTTCTTATCCTGTATGGATTCCTCCGCTACCATTAAGGGTATAGTAAGAAAAAAACAGTAGAACAGGGGAATTCAATTGAAAACAAAGAAAAAGTGGTATAAGAAGAAAAGCTGGTGGATCGGGGGGGTCATCATATTGATCCTTACAGTCGTCATGTTTTACCACCGGGTAAAGCCTTTACCTCCGGGAGTATCCTATGCCGGTAATACTTATACCATACCTGAAAAGGATGTGGAGTTCTTATACGACCTTACGTACCAGAAGGATGGAAAAGAACTCTATGATCATTCAATCTTTGATGAAGTGTATCAAACCATTGAAGAAGCAGAAGATTTTCTTATTTTGGACTTATTTTTAGTAAATGGATATACAAAGGGTGATCGCGATTACCCCAGGATCAGTGAAAAATTATCGAAAACGATTCAAAAACAGATGAAAAAGAACCCTGATCTAAAGGTGGTCTTCATCAGTGATGTTGTCAACACCACCTATGGTTCCCATACCGCTAAACAATTGGAACCTTTAGAAGACCTTGGGGCTGAGGTTATTTATACCGATTTAAACCGCCTCAGAGATCCCAATATCTTATACTCAGGGGTATGGAGGACCGCTCTAGGGTGGTTCGGTCAGGATGGCTATGGTTGGCTTCCAAACCCCATGGCCCCTTCTGCACCTAAGGTAACCATGAGATCTTACTTGAAACTGTTGAATATTAAAGCGAATCACAGAAAAGTCGTCATTACAGAGAACGCGGGACTTATTCTTTCCGCCAACCCCCATGATGCCAGCGGTTTCCACTCAAATATAGGATTCAAAGTCAAAGGGGAAATTCTTAAGGAAATGGTGAAAGCCGAAAAGGCAGTGGCTGCATTTTCAGGGGGGAATGTAGAGGCATTTCCTACCGAGGAAGACTTAGATCAGTCTATTAAAAAGCTTTCCCCTGCAGAGGCCTCCGTTAAAGCACAGATCCTTACTGAAAAGAAAGTTCAAACAAGTGTCGTAAAAGCTATGAATAAAGCAAATAAAGGGGATGAAGTCTGGATCGGGATGTTCTATCTCGCAGATCGGGACATTATCGATGCCATAGGGGATGCTGCTGATCGTGAAGTAGAGGTACGATTGGTACTCGACCCCAATCAGAATGCCTTCGGTCAAGAAAAGATTGGGTTACCCAACCTGCCAATCGCATCAGAGTTGCACAACCTGGACGATGACCATATTACGATTCGCTGGTACAACACCAATAAGGAACAATACCATACCAAGTTTATTTATATAAAAGGTGAAAAAGAGAGCACCGTCATCGGAGGATCCAGTAATTACACTTCAAGAAACTTAGATGATTATAACTTAGAAGAAAACATAAAGATCGTGGCCCCAACTGATAGCAAAACCATGTCAGATATTGATCAGTATTTCAACCGTATCTGGAATAACGAAGATGGCACCTACACCGTTAAATATGAGAAATATCAGGATAAACTGCCTGCCTTTAAATATGTCATGTATATCCTGCAAAAAATCTTCCAAGTGACGACCTATTAGGTTTTAATTCCTCAATAAAAGGGAATTAAATCAGTAACAATACATCACAAAAAAACATTACATGGAGGTTAGAAAAATGGGTATTATTTTGTATTTAATCGTTGGTGGAATCATCGGTTGGTTAGCTGGTCTTATATTAGGTAAAAACGTTCCTGGTGGAATCATCGGAAACATCATCGCAGGTATCATCGGTGCATGGATAGGCGGAGAGCTTTTAGGAAGCTTCGGGCCATCACTTGCAGGAATCGCTATCATTCCAGCCTTACTCGGAGCTATCATCTTTGTATTCCTGTTAAGCTTACTGTTAAGAGGAATGAGAAAGACTTCTCATTAAAAACACTGAACCCCCTGGATTCCAGGGGGTTTTCATTTGCCCTAAAAAAACGCAAAAAAAACAGCCAATGATGGCTGCCCTCTTAATACGTCATGGATTTTTTATGTCTTCTTTTATTCCGATACTTCTTATAAAACGGGTAAATAATAGGTCCCCATTTGATCAGTCTTCCAATTAAACGTTTCATGCAGGTAACCTCCTTTGTTATAGATTGTTTACCCGTTTTTCAAAAGGTAAAAACCCCTTTTTGAAAACATAAATACTTATCTCATTACTTCTCCCGGCAAATAATTGGGGGTAATAAACTGTCACACAAGCCTATACTCTGTCTGATAGGCCCCCCTAGGAAAACGTAAGCATTCATACTGGAACCACCCCGGCCTGCCATAAACTATTCTGGATGTAAAAAAGCAAATGACGGTTAAGCCATTTGCTTTTCTCACCTATTATTTACTACTCTTCGACTCTGAAATCTTCCCTAAGAAAAATCCGTCTACCTCACTTATTTTCCCACGCCACATAATTTTCCCTTTTGAAGGGGTAGGCTTGCTGTCGCCACAGTATACCTTTGTGTTCTTCAAGTGAATAAAATGGGCTTCAGTGCTTTGGTTTTCATCAACGGACTCCCCGGCCTTTGCAAGCTCCTCACTCAGCTTCTGAGCCACTTCACTGCCATCCTCAAAGGTTTCACTTAATGAGTCGAAGTATTCCTTTGCGGAAACGAGTGTACCAGTTATGACGGCTCCATTGACGTTTAACGTGATGTCTAATGAAAAGTCATGCTTGTTTGATGCTTGTACAAAAAATTCTAAGATGCTATCCTTCCCTGTACCTGATTCTAAACTCATTTTCACATCTCCTTTTTGTTAAGCTACTGTATCATCTTCGGTAGAGAGTGTTGTGTCTTCTTCTTGATCTTCATCTTTATCATCATCTTTTTTTGCAGCTTTTTTATTTTTAGCAGCAGATTTGCGGGTAGAACGCTTCTTACCCTTTGAACCTGACTTACCGTTTGATTTCTTCTTGCTTGAGGCTTCTTCCTCATCATCGCTATCATCTTCGTCTTCTTCGTTTTCATCTTCATTCGTGTCTTCGTCTTCTTCTTCATCACTCTCTTCATCTGTTGCTTCTTCTTTAGACTTTTTAGAAGCTTTCTTTCTAGAAGAGGTTTCTTCTTCATCCTCGTCCTCGTCTTCATCACTTTCATCTTCACGAGTCGCGGCAATTTGATTCATTTTCTCTTCTAATTGCTGCAAGCGGGTCTGAAGTTCTTCATTTTCCTGTTTAAGGGCATCATAGTCCTGGTTCGACTCTTCTTCCGAGCTGTTCGTTTCAGTTGAATTTACGGCCGTTTCCGTGTCTTCAGATGCTTCCTCATCTTTATCACGCTTAAACAGGTTGGCAGTTGATGATTTTAGTGACACAGCCGCTTTTCTGGATCTCTCTTTTGCCGCTTTCCCGAAGTCCAGGCTTTTACTTTTGATTTTCTCTTGATCAATACGATCTAACAGTTTCTTCCCATTTTCAGGTGTTGCCAGATATCCTACGGTTGCTCCCAAAAGACTTCCTGCTACGGTTCTTTTGATAGGGCCGCTTCTTCTTGCCTTGTTCTCATTCGTTGAATTCTTTTCCTGTCCTTGATTCTCAACTGTAGTGTTCTGCGTATTATTTTTTTCTGCCATCGGTAAAACCTCCATTTATTTTGTTTCCGCCGGGTTTAGACGGTTCGTATCCAGTTTCTTTTCAAGTGATTCCAATCGTTCCTGTAATTTCTTATTTTCCTCTTCAAGTGCTTTCGTGTTGTTATCGGCGGCTTTGGAACTTAGATAAGGATCATTTTCCCACCAGTCCATGCCTATCTCTTTTGCTTTATCTACGGAAGCAACAATTAAGCGGATTTTTATTGTGAGCAGCTCGACATCGGCAATTCCCACCGTAATATCTCCTGCTACGACAACACCTTTATCTAATATCTTTTCTAATACATCCACAATTGTGTTGGATTGTACCGGATGCTCCATTCCCATCATGTAACCTCCCTAATCGGCATTACATTAAGCTCCCTAAAGGGCCAAGATCTATATTCAAGTCTTCTGCGTCAAGACCAAATACCTCTTTCAGTTCTTCCATCTTTTCTTCCAAATTCATAAGGGCAATGCCCAGATTCTCCACTTGTTCATCCGTTAACGTACCGCCTTCTACACGCCGCATTGCGTGTCTCTCGACGATTTGCCTTAATAGTTCTACAACGGTCAATACAAGTTGTGCCAATCCTTGTTCTGCTTTTTCCGGGTCGAAATTAATTCGCCCATTTGTCCCGCTGGCCTGTTGCATGAATCAATCCCTCCCTTTCTTGATCGAATTGATCGGATGTTACTGTTTTACGCGTTCCCTGCTTATGTTGAACCAATGTCTCTACTGAGGAAATCAGCACTCGCAAATCCAGATACACAAGATCGACACCTGCAATGGATATAATCAAATCTCCCTTTATCGCCACACCTTTGTCGAGAATGACATCTAAAATATCTATAAGGGCTATGTCTTTGTTCTCAATCGATTCTCTGACTGTCATATTTCTCATTCCTTATTTTGTGATTAAGAAAAACTTGAAAAATGATAAGGTGGCCAAGGGCCGGATGCTTCAATTTTCCAACCAGCGTGCCCCAGTTCTTCTTCGTATTGCTTAATTTCCTCTACAAATTCATCAACATTGGAGACGGGTAGGAGGAATACACTATTCCAAGCCATATGTTCTTGTCGGCCTGTGACATCCTTACTCCAATTTTTTTTGATATTTCCTTGAAGGGCATGTTCTTTCAGCTTTTCATGAACTTCCTCACAGAGTCTGTTCTTTTCGTTTTCAAGTTCCCGATCAATCAGCTGATCGATTTTTTTCTTTTCAAAAAACTGCCTGCCCTTTGGTAATTCGCTGATTTCTTTTCTTTTGGCTTCGATGGATGGGTTGCTTTCACTTACTTGCTCCTTCAGCAGCTTATCGTCACAGTAGATCTTGACGTTCCACTCTTCGTTGCCATTCAGCTGTTCAAATGTCGATTCCAGTTTATTCCGATTGCCCTCTATCGTGGACCTGAGGCTATCCTCGTTTTTGTATAATGTACAGAACTTCAGGGGGATAATGGTATACAACTTTGAAACCATCAATACCGTTTCGTGATGATGGAACGCTTTTTCCTGAAGCCAGTCCATGTCGTTATCGACTTTTTCCTTAATGGTCTCTTCTGAGTATTCATCAGGTGGCAGATCACAAACAATTGCTGTCACGTCACCGATTTCAATCGTATACAGTTCTCCTTCTCCATCAAACCCTTTTATGGAAGGAAGGGATACTTTATTTGCTTCCTTTGTTGGGATTAAGCCGTATAAATAAATTAAATTGCTCATCTGATCACCCTTGTTTCTTTTTCGTTAATTCTTCCCATTGCTCCATTTCCATCTGTTTCGCAATTTCATACCTTGTTAAGAGCTCATCTTCTTTTTCCTGAAATGCTTCCTCAGGAATTTCACCTAATTCATACATCATTTGGAGCTGAATCAATTTTTGTTGAATGGTAGGAAGGTCGTATAATTCTTTGTCTGCTTCTTCTTTGATCTTTTCACCGACTTTAATGACTAAATTAATTGGTGCACTCACCAATTTATGAATCATCAGCCTTCCTCAACCTTCAAGCGTATGTTGACAAAATTGTAAGCCGGCCAAGGACCGCTGTAGTTAAATTCGACCTTATCCTTCCATTTTTCATGGGCTTCATTGACCTTTTGATCGAACAGTTCTTCCTGGTCACGATCAATTAAGAATGATGCGTTGAGAAGCATTTTCTCACTTGAAGGGTCATTTGCTTTTGCTGACACTGCTGTTTCCTCAAGGGGAGCATAGACTTCCTGCTTAACCTCGTTTTGCAGTGAAGCAAATAGCTTCTGAGCCATTCCTCCAAGCTGAATGCGGTCATAATACGCGGCAGATTCAGATTTCCCTTTAACGGCTGATGCCATTTTTTCTACCTGCGGGTTTTCTTTGACCATTTCTTCCAGCCATTCCTTTTTACCGATAACCTTTAAGCCTAGCTCGATTTTCCCCTTGATTGCCGGGAAAAGGGTTTCGAATTGGGGGTAAAGGTTTTCCAGAAGGGCTGCTACATCGTCCCTTGATTTAAAGACATTCCCGAAGCTGATCGGGATGACCGTATCCTTTTGATCCATCACCCGTGATACGGCACCCTGGTGCATGAGTAAATTCTGCTTCTTAGGATGATAGATTTTCATCGGTACTTCTGCTGCTACCATAGCAGCGTCTTTATATCTGATCGTGAACGTCTCGCGTTCCTCGCCTTCAATTTCAATGGAACCAAATTGATCGTCTTCTTCTGTTTGAATGGCACAAAATATATAAATTCCCATTTCTTCCTTACTCATCATGAAAACTCTCCTTTATTCCTCAGATATCTTCATACCTTTGCATGCATCTATAATTAATTGTTCTGCTTTTTCTTGTGGGTTTTCTCCGTCGATACATCGACTTACACTGTGTGCTACTATATCAATACATAGACGTTGAAAATCTGAATCCTTACCGTCTATGGGGATGTCTGATTCAATGGCGAGCCTCGCGATCATCAAGGAAGCACGCAAGCTCGGTCCGTTCATTTCGTTGGTACATTGATCACGTAATGTAGAGATAAGTGTTGTAATCGCTCTTGCTTCACTCATAATCAAGTTTGCTTTTTCCGATACAATCATTGCTTCTTGTTCTGCTCCCTTGTAATCTACGCTAATGGTAATTAGCCGATCCAGGAGAGCGTCCTGTGTTTGATAAACCCCTGCATATTCTGCAGGATTACTAGTAAATATTATGGCAAATTCCGGGTGTACGCGTATAAAAGGTTCCGTTAGCTTCGATCCATATAAAGGGATGATCCCTTCTTCTAAAATGGATAGGAAGATATTATTCGTTGTCGGCTGTGATCTTGTAAATTCATCGTATACAAGGGTATAGCCATTTTTTACTGCTTCCAGTAAACGTCCATCTCTCCATGTCTCGGTGACACTTTCATCCTTTTTGTAAACAGATCGAACATATTGATCGACCACTTTTTTACTCGTATAACCTGTGAAATCACCGATTAAGTCTTTATTATTCAGTTCATGATTTCCGTGCATGAGCATCACCGGTCTTTTTCTCTTCTTCGCCAGTGCGAGGGCAAGAGACGTTTTGCCGGCTCCGGAAGGACCTGTAAAATGTACAGGATATCCAGCTTTAAGGTATTGCAATGAGCGCGAAAGCAATTCTTTCGTTTCATCGTCTTGTATTAATGCCCTGCTATCCTTTTTGATCCGTTTTGTTAAGACCGTCACTTACAATTCCCTCCTACTCGCTCATCCACTACATTTCCTGTCCGATGGCACTTCTGTAACGGATATCCCGTCGTTTAAATGATGTGACTTCCTTTTCTTTATTAAGAAGAACATCATACGTTCCAAGCATTTCGTCTTTAGCATATTTCTTCATATATTCTTTTTCTTCAATTACCTCGACTTGAAGCTTCCAGCCTTCATCTTCTGTCAGTTCCACTGACGTAATTTTGTGAACTGGAGCTACATGTTCATTGAAGAAGTCCGTCACATTATTCATGATATCTTTGATTACCATAGTCGCCTCCTACTGTAGATGAAGGGGGAGGGTGCCAATATTGGCCCCCTTCAAACACACTTTCATTCTTTTGCTGCCACTCCAATTAAATGCTGAACTGGGAGCTTCTTTCATTCTGCTGAGTAGCAAGACCGTTTTCTTCGACATCATCTCGTAGTAGGCCCACTGCTTCTGCATAACGCAACCATGTGTCTACGCTGGCAATGACGACCCTTGCTTCGATCGTTAAAATTTCAATTCCAACGACAGATACTCTTGCAAATGCATCAATGACAATCCCTTTGTCAAGAATACGGTCAATTACTTCTGCTAAACTTGAACTATTATTACTTTTTTGAATAGCCAATTGTTATTCTCCTTCCGGTGTTTAAGAACAGATGGTCTTAATGTCTTTTGAAGACTTAATGTTTTCCGAACTTTTAATTTCAGTAGAACTCTTGATATTAAAGGAGCTTTTGATATCACTTGCTCCTTTAATATTTCCTACACCATTCATTTTTGTTTGTTTATCATTTGATGAAGAGATTTTCTCTTGAAATTCTTCTCCTGCTTCTTTGGCATTTCCTAACTTTTCCCGTACGGAAA
Organism: Rossellomorea sp. NRS-1567; assembly: GCF_050467885.1. Classification (NCBI taxonomy): domain Bacteria; kingdom Bacillati; phylum Bacillota; class Bacilli; order Caryophanales; family Bacillaceae; genus Rossellomorea; species Rossellomorea sp. NRS-1567. The sequence goes on from NZ_JBITPL010000005.1 coordinate 43,701, forward strand.
GCAGGACATCCTGTACTTTTTCCTTTGCTTCTTCAGCTTTGGTATGAACATTAGCCGCATTTTTCTCTTTTGCCTTCTCTAATTTCTCAGATGCTTCGCCTGCTTTTGATTGAATACCGCCTTCAACACTGTTCACAAATGTTTCTTTCGCTTTCTCTTTCATCGTGTCTTTCACTTTGTCTTTCACGGGCTCTGGAGCGTGATCGTATGCTTTTTTAGCCAACTTGCCCACTGCTTTTTTCACCGGTTTACTCATGTAATGCCCCCTTTAGGGATTTGAGAGGCTGAATCATTATTTCTTGGATTCCACCAGGCTGTTAAGCATCTCTTCGATTCGTTCTAAACGTTCATTCAAATTCTTGTTTTCTTCTTTAATTTCTTCTAATTCTTCTGACTGATTGGAAGAATTCTCGTCGCTACCTGCCTTAGCATCAGTATTTTCCGATGCTTCTTCTTTTTTCTTCTTTGGTGTCAGCAAGCCGCCTTCCAGCCTGCTCATATATCCGGTAGCCGATTGTCTCAAGGTAATAATGGCTTGCTCTGTCAGGAATTCCTGTGCTGATCTTCGCAGTTCTTTACTTGCTGCTTTCATCACTTCAGATTTCCCGAAACTGTCCACTACTTTCTTACCTGTACCTGGATTTGAAAGTAACCCGATTCCGGCTCCGACTACTCCACCGATAATCGCATAATTCATGGATTGTCTATTTTCAGCTGTTTGCTTTTCGTTTTCTTCAGTACTTTTCGGTTCTTCTACTTGTTGACTGCTTTTTGTCTCCGCCATATTCATCCTCTTTTCTACTAAAATAGTAAAACTATATTTTATTTACTTGTTTAAACACTAAACGCTGTTCCTCTTTCATTTTCCTGCTTCGCTAAACCTTCTTCTTGAACTTCGTCTCTTAAGAGCCCAACTGCCTCTGCATATCGTAACCAAGTATCTACACTTGCAATGACGACTCGCGCTTCTATTGTAAGAATTTCTATTCCCACCAAGGAAACTCTGGCAAATGCATCAATGACTATTCCTTTATCCAGGATTCTATCAATTACTTCTGCGAGACTTGAGCTATCGTTACTTTTTTGAATACTCATCGAATCTCTCCTCTTAATTGGTGTAGCCAATGACTAGGTGCAAATTTTATATTCGGTTTAATCGGTGTTTACCTCCTTTTGTACCCACCGTAAACTAGGTCATGGGAATCATTTGAAATAAACTGCCATTTTTTATACATGTTTTAATACGCTTTTTTCACCTTGTAACATTTCTCCCTTACAGTTATATGGCTTGTAAGGTTTTTGAGAGAAAAAATAATTCAAATAAGACAAATTGATTACAGTTTCTAAAGGAGAAATCAGGTTGAAATTGAAGGAAGAATGTGATTTTCACCGGGGGAAGGGAGTAAATGATTCGCATGAAAAAACTTTGCAAAAAAAGAACCAGAAGCATCATGCTTTTCAGCTTTGCTTCTGGTTCTTTTCCTATTTATTCATTTGGGAAAGAAAATCGCCTAAGAGATCTTCCATCGTTTCTTCTTTAGGTTCTTCTTCAGTTTCCTGGGGCTTCATGGCACTGTCCCAGTCAAAGTTGTCCAATTCTTCGTCAGTAGAGTATGAACGCTCATCGATTACATCTTCTTCCGGTGCATCATCCATCACTTGATCAAGGGACCACTCTCTTGATGAATCGTGACTTGCTGCAGCTTCTTCCTGAAGATAGAGCGCTTCATCAATATCCAACGAATTGCTACTTAAGGAGGCCAGGAGAGAGGCTGTACGAACCGGGTTTGAAAGCAGTTGGTACACGATACTCCCCAACAGTGCTTCTGAGTGTTCATGCTTCAACCAGTCACGCTGGGATTTATCCAATCCCTTCGGAAGGGGGATCGTAATGGCTTCTCTCTGTTTGGAAATCGTATCATTTACTCCATTTAATACAAGCTCTGCAATTTTACTGGAGAAATTTCGTTTTTCCGTTTCCTTTAGCTTTTGTAAATGCTTTAATACATGATCAGGTGTATCAGAAGGAATTCGAAACGTAATCGGTTGTCCCCTCGACATCCCTTTTCCATTCATACCATCACCCTATTTGGTTTTCGCTAATTTTTGTTCTTCTTTCTGGGTTTGTTGTTTTTGGGTCTTTCTTGAGAAGTCAGCAATCAGCTTGTAATAAGCATTGGCCATCATCCAAATGCTTTCCTTCTCATCTTCAAAGAAGTCGATATTGTACCCATCAAGGTTGTTATTAAGCGTCTTGATATACTCTTTCAGGACACTTGATCCTCCACCAATGAAGTAGCAGATTTCCGTTTGAGAGTTCTTTTGCCACATATTGCGAAGGTGACGGTATTGCTTCTTAGCAAGTTCCAGCATAATACGGTCAACGATGTCGTGTACGCTTGTACGACTTCCTTTAACCATAATATGATTACGATCATTTTTCTTCGTGATGATTTCCACTACATCACGGCGGCTGTCGAGCTCAATACCGTGCCTTGAGCGGATTTCTTCACGAATCCATTCTAGAGATTCAGACACTCCCAGGTTGAATCCTTGAGCTTTATCGTCATCTACTTTTCGATCTTTAATCACAGCGATATCCGTTGATAACCCACCGATATCTTGAATTAAGATACGTTTATCAATCAGGTCTTTATTGATGATATTCAAGTTATTATCCATAACAAGGTTGATGAATGCCGCAAATCCTTCAGGATAGACCTTTACTTCATCAAATTTAATATTCACTTTGATGCCTTGATAGCGGGGAGTTACCAGGAACTCAACCTGGTGGACGGAACCTAAAAGTCTGGAACGGTACCCGACATCTTTTCCTTCCTTTACTTCGCGAAGTGGAAGACCTGTACCCAATGTGTAATTTGCTTCTATAACATTATTATTCTTTTTAAAGTTAGAATCATTGCGTGCTGCATCAAGAGCAATGGAAGCAAACAGCATGACCAGCGTTTGATCTTCTTCTGATTTACTGCTGCCTGGATCCAGTTCAGTAGAGTTATTGCTCTTCGTTGCCAGATTACCTACACGATAAATCGCATTATTATCTTTAAGAGTAGGGGAGTGGACACGGATATGTATGCCGTCTAGTGGGTCCTGTGTATCCAGCTCCTCGATTCCGATAATAGGACGATCTTCAATATCCCTTGCGATGACGTTCGGAATATTCACCTCACCGTCCATCTTTCCAAAAATACCTTTAAGAGAATCATTACCAACGTCAATGGCTGCAATTCGTGAATTCGTCATTAAAATCATCCTTTCATTCATGAGTAAGAATTTGTCAAAAAATTTCAACTCTTACTCTCAGAGTATACAATTTCTCGTCCGCGGTCAATCCTACTTTTCTATCGAATGTTGATGTCCAGAAAGAGTGGAGTTGTATACATTTTTGTATCGTTGTATACGATGAATGTATACAACCCTATATATCAACATGTGTACTGTATTGTATACTTGTATACAGTATTGCCTACAATTGTGTACTTATTTGTTTACATGTATACACTTTTGTTTACAACCATATTTTAGTAGGACATTTGTAACTATCAACCCACTACTCTAGTAATCTATTAGATTATTTAAATGGATTAAACAGAAACAAAATTCCATAAGAAAAGAGCAGCCCATTAATATGAGACTGCTCCTATGAAAAGAAATTCCTACATTTGATGAAGGTTCAATGATAATTAACGAATTCAATATGTTACTTTTCTTTAAGGATTTTCCTAGCAAACCATGGATTAAAACAGATGATTTTACCTTAGTTAGCTCTTAATTTCGTTAGATTGCTCTATTTGGGCTTCTTTACCTATCCAGCCACATACACTTAATCCTGCCTGTTCCGACGTGCTGAATGGCCTCCTGGGCGTCTTAGAAGTTATATGTTTTGGCAGTCACCATATTTATATACCCCATAAAGGTTCACATTACGTAAACATATAGTAGAAGAGGGTCCCTAAATTCAGACGGACCCTCTTCTTGTTCTTTACCTCAAACTTTGCTTACCTTGAGTCGTTCTATTCCAGATGACAATAACAACAATGAGAAGTAATATACAAATCCCTACAAATACAGCAATCAAAAGAGAGAGGGAAGAAGAAGATGAACTTCCATCTTCGAGACTCCCTAATCTTGCTGATTCGGATTGACTAAACAGTTTCAGGTTTTCAGCTTTTGCTTTTATCGTATTTGTATCTTTTTCTTCACTTTGAAATATCTTTTCTTTCAATTCGCTTAATCCGTTACTTGAATTCCCTTCAAATGTCAGGTTTTTCTGTTCTTCAGGAATTTGGACCTTTTGATTTGTTGATGATTGGTCATGGATGAGGTCAGTATTCTTTTTGAAATCATTGTTCTGATAGTCATTCGGGATTAAATCATTAATGTTTGTATTGGCCGAAATCGGGGGCACAAACATGCTGACAATGCCCCCGATTAATATCAATTGAATCAGTATTTTACCCCTCATACGCTTCCGTGCCCTCATCAGATGTTTTATTAGAGCGTTTGTCTAATAACACCTGCACGATGGTTAACCCGATAACGATCAATCCCAGTACAATGACAGATTGATTAAATAAAGAGTCTGATCCATATTGTATCGACATATAAACGGTCGACATCGGGTCTTTAAATGTAAAATTAGGTGTAGTTAATGCCAATAATGGGGTCACGAACAGTGCTACCAGTCCTACAGAGACAAACCAACCCAATAACCGGTGCGTGACAAAAGCAACACGGATTAATCCTGATCCTGCTAATAGAAGGAGGATGGTAAAGATGGTCCATTCAACTGAACGGGATTCAACTAGCGGATAAATATCCAATCCATAAAGGCTAATAACAAATCCTACAATGAGATTTAATAGTAGGAATATCACCCCTTGTATCCAAAGGGGAGCATTTTGGAAGTAATAGCTTGTGTATCCGATAAGTAGGCTGGATAACAAGATAATAAACAAAATCACCACTGGTGGCAGGGCACTTGCTTTCTTTTCTTCAGGAACATCTCCGTTTACTTTAAGAGGATTCGTCAAGAAATCATACACATATCCATTGGATTGTCCGTCAACGAACGCATTCCCCAGTACGCTAAACACATCATCACGAATTAACTGGGTGGAAGCTACATTCGTTGCCCACTTATTATTCAATGTATCTGCATCACTTTGAACATTCGATACATTCGATTGAAGCTCGTTGGTATAGGATACGATTGTATTTTGGCTTTCACTCACAGTATCCAGGAAGGAATGGATAGACTTGATTTCACTTCCAATTTGCTTCTGGTTCCCTACTAAATCAGGTCCGGCTGTCCCTGAGACAGGCGTTGGAGCCGCTTTCTCCGGCTGTTGTATTCGATTTAATACGTTTGTCGCTTCTTGATTAATCGCACTCAGGCTCTCTGTAAGCTGTGATTGCTGGTCATCAAGGGTTTGATTGTATTCTGCCGCAAAGACGGTGAAGGAGTCTTGAAGTGTGTTGAGAGCATCCTCAGTATTCGGCATCCCTGTATTTAATTGTTCCCACTCCGCTTGTTCAGTCTGACTCACTTTCAAAATCTCATTTACCTCATTTTTCAGACCTTCATCCTGAAGAACGGTCGCTTTCACTCCATTCTCCGTTAACATGCCATTAAGAGTCGCTTCATACCGATCTAAGTAAGAGTAATATTGTAGAAGATCCATAAGTTTATAGTTATTAATCCCGCGAGAAAAATAGCCATATAGGGTGTTTCTCCTATTTTCAGATAAAGCGGCAGAATTCAGGATGGAATTTTCTTTATCCTCGATCTCGGCGACGATATTGGAAACATTGTCAGAGAACATCTCCAATTGATTTATCAGAGCTCCATTCGTCTCAGTCAGAGTCGTTATCTGTTCTTTCAGTTCTTGATTTTCGGTGGTAAGAGTTTCAACCTGCTTGGTCAATTCATCGATTTTATCAATTAATGTCTGATTATCTTCAAGAAGTCTTGAAACTTCTCCCAACAATCTATCCACTTCAGCCTGAAGAGGGTTTTCTGAGCTATTATTTTTTCTTTGCAGCTGCGTTCGAACCTGCAGGATGCGATCATTGATTGTTTGAATATTGGTCACAGCTGCCGTTATAGCTTCAGGTGTTGGTTCTGTTAAATTGGTCAGTGTTTCTTTCAACGCATCGATTTCTGTTGAAATGGCTGTCAGTTCATTTATTTCTGGGTCTAAATTCGGTGGTGCAGGAGGAGGATCGCTTGGTTCCCCCGGCTCGGGCTCACCTTCCTGGGAGGAAATGACGACCTGCTGAGGCCCAGGTTCCTTTCCGTCTTTAGGAGGCTCAGGAACCTCAGGAGGAGCAGGTGGATTAAAGATCTCACCATCTCCTTCAGCCAGCTTGTTGTTAAGTTCAAAAATACTTCCTTGCAGGTTATTTAACGTCGTAGTGTCCTGTAATTGCTGATAGAAATTCAACACTCTTTCCTGAAAGGAATAGAAGTCTTCTACTTGTCTCCCTACTTCTTCAAACCTTCGCTGCTGTAAGTCAGCAAATACCTCTTGATTCGTATCCATAACGCTATTCAACTGAGTCAAACCTGCCGTTAAGGCATCACTTTGTTCCGAGAATAGTGATTTAGACTTTAAATAGCGCGGCTGTTGGTTTTCAGTTGATTCATTGATCATCTGTACGGATTGAGCTTGAATATCGGCGAGTAATTGCTTTTGATTATCCTGATATTCTCTATATTGAGTGACATATTCAACAAAACTGGAAAGGCTTTGTTCAAAAGATTCCAGCGTGTTTTGCTGCTGTGGAGTCCGGCTATCTGCCTGCTGAATCGAGTCTTGCAGATTAGATAGCATAGACGTCTGCTGTTGAATTTGGCCGGCAAGATCTTTTGAGCTAGGTTTGTAGAATGATAACATCGTTTCCTGGAAAGCCTGCTCTTTTTGTAAAATTTCATCAAATTCAGCACGGATATTTTCCATGTCTGCTGATACGTAATTCCAATAAAGAGAGGACATCTTATGATTGACCCTTTTTGTGGCCTTTTCAATTTCCAAAAGGACCTTTTCCTTGTTTACAGCATTTAGTTGCGTTTGGACCTTATAATTTAAATTTGTTTTTTCCGGTCTTTCTTCATCATACGTCATGACTTTATCGGAGAAGTCGGAAGGAATATAGACAACGGCATCATATTTAGAACTCTGAAGACCGTTTTCTCCTGCACTTCTGCCTACAACCGTCCATTCAAATGTCGATTGATCTTCAAGTATCGACGTCACGTCGCCCCCAAATGCCAAAGGCTCTCCATCCACTTCTGTTCCTGCGTCTTCATTTACAATGGCAATGGCCTGAGTAGCGTTTTCTTTCACTTTCAGAGGATTTTCACCAACTGAACGGAAGAATAGAAGAGGAGTGGCAAGAATCATCATGACCGCTAATATAAGTTTAAATAGACTTACTTTCTCTGTCATGCGTGTACTTTCCTTTCCGTTACCATAAGTGGTATTTGAATTTTTGTTTCTTTACCGTTTTCTACATAATAACCAAACCCTGGTTGGATTTCTGGTTCTCTTCGATCATAGCTAAGCGTGAACAAGGTTTGTTCAGATTTCTTCATTAACACAAGAGCTTGTCGAATCTGCTTCAGTTCAACTGTTAAAACATCATAACCCTTAGTTAATTCACTGTTGTTTCCGGAAACAACCACACAGAAGCCTAAATGGCTATAATTTTTCATGCATTTAACGATTCTGTCTTGAAGCATTGGATCCAGATTTTGTAGAAACCTTGCATAACCATCGACCATTAGCATAACAGGAGAGAATGATGGAAGGGGACTCCCCTTTTGAATAGATAGATTGTATTGCCCTTCTCTAATACTAAACAATTCTTCCACCCGGTTAAGCCACATTGCGATATGGTCTTTGTTCTCCATGTAGACCACTTTTTCTTCCTTCATCAAATTCGATAATCCCCTGTCAATGGAATCGAATATCGCTATATGTTCACTATCCTGCAATAACGCTGTATTGGCTAATACCTTCAGGACGTTCGTTTTTCCTTTTTGAGCTTGTCCCAATACCAGGAAATGCTTCGTCTTCTTGAAGTTTACATACACCGGCTTAACCAATTCTTCGTCTAAGCCGACCGGTAGTAGTCCTTCTTTCCTGCCTGAATCTGTATACTGGGTAAAGTTGACCATCGTCAACTCTGCCGGAAGCATAGGCACCGGGTCCGGTGACATTGATCCCTTATACTTTTCTTTTAATAACTGAATTTCTTCTTTTAAAAGGTTCATCTGCTCATAATCGTCCTTGCCTTCTGTTGGAAGGAATACTTGAGAAAAGAAAGCAGTATCTTTCTTAACAATCGCTCTACCTGGAATGGCTTCCGGGGTGAAAGGCAATCGTCCCAGCATCGTGTATGCCTCTGAGCTATCCATCAAATAGTGGACGATTTTTGTTTTAAGGTTATTCATTAAAGATTGTCGGACAGAATTAACGCGGGTTGCTGTAAAGTACATGTACACTCCCAATGACTGTCCATCCCTTGCAAATTGATTAATTTGCGTTTCAAGCTCTTGCATCTCTTCTTTAACCAGATCAAAATTGTCGATGGTTACAAATACGAGAGGAAGTTTTTCATCACTGATCATGTTATACATCTTTATTGAGCTTACTTCTTTCTTTTGGAAAAGTTGTTTTCTGCGAGCTAATTCATCATCCAAAATACCAATGAATTTCTCGATCTTTCTTTCTTCATCGATGAGGAAGTAGTCTGCAGTATGTGGCAGCTGTTTTAAAGGCAGTAAGCCACCGTTTCCAAAGTCGAGTAGATAGTAATGAACTTCCCCGGGTGTGAACTGAGTGGCCATCCCCATCAATAAGGTAATAAGCGTCTGGGTCTTCCCATATCCTGAAGAACCAAAGACGCCGACATTCCCGTCCTCAATCACCTCATAATGGTACGGGGTCTGACTCTGTTTCTCAGGTTCATCTATCATAGAAAGTAAGATCTTATTCTCCTCTCTCTGGGCAAATGATGTACGGTACAAACGATTAGACAAAGGAGGGAGCCATGGACTGGAAAGCTTCTTCACATTCATCTGTTCCTGTAATGCTTCAATTCGATCGACCACCGCGTCAATTTCACTGATCAATTCCTTCTGATTGCTTGGATTTGTCGATACTTCCGATAAAGGAATCAACCCTAAATCCGTGACAATCGCCACTTCATCTTCTGATTCAAAGGAGTCCTCCTGATAAGGAGCTCCACTCCAGGCTGATTGAAACAGGTCATACACCTCATTATTTCCAACCTGTAAATATCCTCTTCCTGTTACAGTCAACGAGGCTGCATCCCCATTTTTAAGAATTTCACGACTGTCCTCCGTATTCTGAACTTTCAGAGCCACACGGAAACGGGCATTACTCCAAATCTGATTATCAATGACTCCTCCAGGCTTTTGTGTTGCCAGGATAAGATGAACTCCCAGGCTACGACCGATACGGGCTGCACTTACAAGTTCTTTAATGAATTCGGGCTCTTCACTCTTAAGTTCAGCAAATTCATCTGATATTAAGAATAAATGAGGAAGAGGCTCTTCCGTTTTGCCTTGCTTGTAAAGGCGGGTGTAGTCGTTGATATGATTCACTTCGTAACGATCGAACAATCGCTGTCTGCGCTTCAACTCACTCTTAATGGAAGCCAGTGCTCTCGTACTGAAGTTCTTACTTCCTTCAATATTCGTTATCGTTCCTAATAAATGGGGGATACTCTTAAATGGCTGAGCCATTCCTCCACCCTTGTAGTCAATTAATAAAAAGGCTACTTCGTGAGGGTGGAAATGAACCGCTAAAGAAAGAATGTACGTTTGTAGGAATTCACTCTTCCCTGAACCGGTTGTTCCGGCAAGTAGTCCATGGGGTCCATGAGCCTTTTCATGCAAATTCAGCTCTACAATATCTTCCTTTCCTTTCAATCCAACGGGTACAGCTAACGATTTAGCAGATTCCCTGGATAGCCAATTCTCTTGAATAGGAAGCTGATAAACATCCCTCACCCTAAGCATGTCCAGAAAGGAAACACTTGAAGGGATGGAGTTTGTCATGCCGATTTGATGATTTAGCGTCTTCAAGGTTCTTGCATACTGCTCATTGCCTTCATGCTTATATTCATCCATTTCGAATGGAATCTTAACCGCCTTTTTATTCTGAATCAGTATGTCCCCTTGCTTGTCATTGATATAACGTACGAGGGTGTGGATATTATCAGACAAGCTCTCTTTCGCTTCTGCAGCGAAAATAACGGACATTCCCAAGTGAGAATATTCACCTTCAAGGTACTGCAGAATCACATGGTCAGAAATTAACTGATGATTTGTAATGATAAACACGTAATGCGGTGAAAAACGAACCTTATCCGAGTCCTCTTCAATATCTCTTTCCCTAAGGACCTCGTAAATGGAAGAAAGGATTTGATCCCTGGTTTTCTCGTTATAAATGAATCCTTTAGCAAATGACTGAGGTAATTGAAAGTGTGGCAACCACTTCATCCACTCCCAGTCTTTATACTCTTCCTCATGGAAAATATAGACGAATCTCACATCATGGTAACTATGAAAGAAAGCCAATTGCCCGATTAGCTGGTGAATCTCATTTTTATAGACGGATTCCTTACCGATCAAACCAATGGCCCCTTTATGAAGATCAGCCGTTACAGGTAATTGATCAATCTCACGATAGACCACTTCTAACTTCTGGGACTCCTCTAATAATTCATCCATTTCACGGTTTGACATATCGGAGGAATTAACTGAAATTCTGTAGCTTGCAGGTACTTTCCCACTTCCTAATCTAAACTGAAGGAAGTCCGGACTTTCAAGAGTCCTTTCCCAAAGACGATCGGAAAGCTGCTCTGTAAGATACTTCATTCTTTCATAAGCAGGAAAGTGAAATTGCAGAACATCTGACTGTTTTTCGGCAAGCTCCTGAAGTTCTTTTCTCTTGCTCTCTAAATAATGAGTATAGATACGCTTCCTTCGTTCCTTGGATTTCTTTCTATTGGTCTTATCTTTAAAAAATTGAACGGTGGACGTCACTAAAGTGGTGGTAAACATCACCATGGAGATAATAATGAAAATTCCACGTGGAATCACGAGCGCTACAATGGCCATGACGATTAACATCATCAATGGGGGAAGAATGATCAACCATAAACTGCGATTTGTATCGCTCGATTCCTGACTCGGAAATGACAATTGAACCTTTTCATCAGGAAGGTCATAAATCATTCGTGGCGTTCGTCGATAATTAGGGTACTTCTTCTGCATTTCTGATGTTGGACGTATAGATTCCAATAATTCAGTTTGATAGTCATCGATACTATGTATCTCGATTAAATCATCTTCTAATAGGGTAATAGTTAAGAAAGGAGAAAATAAAATGTCTCCAACCTTAAGCTCTTGTTTCCCAGTAACCAGGTGTCCGTTCAGATAAAGCGAAGACGCCTCTTCAGCATCCATTACCCAGTCATCATCGCCATTTTTATACCAATGGCACGTTTGAATGGAATCCTTCTTCTTATAATAAATGGTTGCATCAGATCGTTCATTCGATATACTGATTTCTTCTTTATGACCGACATAATAAATTTGAGACTTTATTGGAAAAGGCGTGACTATCATCTGTAATTCCTTATCACCTGCAAGCAAGGATTCTTTGCGGCCAGGTTCAAGAATCCTTACTTCTTCCCCGTCTTGATATAGTCTGAAAGCATCGCCGGAATGCTCTACTTGAATAGACTTAGCAGACGGAGGCAACGACAAAATCGTGATTGTATCTTCCAATCGTGGACCTAAAGTGATTTTTTTCTTTTCATTCTCAATTATAATCGACTGATAATAGTGTTCGTGAAAAATCCACAGGGCATACATATGCTCACCCCCCCAGTTAGTTTGTTAGTCAGGATTCTTTCTTATCATCAGCTTCAGCTGGAGGCGTGGAATTCTCTCCATCAGTAGCCGCCGGTTTTTGTTCAGGTGTCTTTTTCTCTTCAGTCTGTTGCGGTTCTTCCGTTGTTTCCGCTGGCTGTGATTGTTGCTCTTCTTCCAAAGCTTTCATTTCTTCTTCGTATTCAGCTATTTCACTTTCAATCTCATCTAATTCCTGCTGTCTTTCCTCGCTATCAAGATTTCCGTCTGCCTTGACTTGCTCACGGTACTTAAGAAGTCCAAACAGAATTAAATCCCGGTCCTCTAAGAACCTTGCTGTTTCCAATGCTTCCTTAGCCTTTCCTCTTCCAATATTAATCCAGTACTCATAATAAAGAGGGTCCGATTGTAGAGAGACGGTGTTACGTACATTCTCTTTTTGGTCTTCAGTTAATGATTCGTTAATAATATAGGAGAGTGCGAGTTGATATTGAGTGACCTTCGGGATTTCATCGATCTCATAAGGCTGAAGTTCTGTTACCACATCACTATACTTATTAAGGAGGAAACTCTCTTGGGCCGCTACAACCCTTTCCTGTTTTGGAAACATAAAGAAAAGAGAATAAATAGAATAAATAAGTGCTGGTATCAAGAGTAATGACACTCCCAGCAGTACATACCGGTTTAATTTCCACTTTTTCTTACTAACAGTCATAAGGAGAGAATCAGACTTTTTGGCTTCTTTTATAAAGCGGTTTAACACTTCTCCGACACCGTCAATGCTTTCGGCTTCTAAGATATCTTTAGTCAGTGGCGCTAATTTTAACGTCTCACTGAACTTAATGTAATCATCGAATGTATGTTGCCGATCTACAAGAGCTGCAACTGTAGCTTTTGTCTCCTTTAACAACAAATCCGCATCTTTTTCGTATGGGGGCAGACTCTCCTTTACACCATAATGGATAAAGTGTGGGGTCAGTCCTTGATCAAACACAATATTGTCTGGGCAAATAATGAGATGCAGGCGTGACAAGGTGTGATTTCGTACGTTTTGTACCAGTTGATAGGCAGACATCAACCGTTCCTTCTCATTCGCCTTTAAATGGGGATAAAAAGAGAAGGAGTCAGGTATGGTATTCATGATGCATAATTCATCATTTTCCATCGTGATTTCTTTTTGTATGGCCGGATTAATGTTCTTCAGAAAGTGAATTTCCGCTATGTCATCCAACTTGATCTTTTCTTTTTGAAAGATCAAAGTCATCTTATTATCTTTTCTATGTACAACGGCTTCCAGCTTTTCTTGTAGGTATGATCCACTTTTTTGTGACATTCTATTGGTCTCCTTTATAAAATTTCAATTCGATCTCCAGAATGAATTCCTGCATCAATCAACCGTGTATTACCAGGAATCACTTCTCTTTTATTCACAATCCGAATCCAATAGCCTTCTCTAGGCTCAGCTGTAAGCTTCTGAGACTGCCACACAAGATCAATCATTTTTTTTACAGTATGATAGTTTGATAGCCTGAGATCAAAGCACTTCTCATCATATCGCTCTAAATCAATGGTGATTTCAATATACATTGTCCGCGTTCACCTCATAAGGAAGGAGCGCCACATAATGATAAGCGCTCCTTCATGTTTAAAATGGATGGGGATAAACTTATCCACGAATTTGATTGGCAATTTGGGCATCTGCATCTTCAAGAGACTTAGCAGTGCTAGTCAATTGCATTGAGATGTCTTCAAGCAGTTGCTGCATTTGCAGGAATGAAGGGCGCAAAGTTTGATATTGCTCTCCAAACGCGCGGCTTGATTCACCTTCCCACATACCTTCCAATTCTGAAATCATATTATCGAGTCGTGAGATTTGTTCTCCAACCTGGCTGCTTTCACTTGTGTAACGGTTAGACATACTAATCAATTCAGCTGGGGTAACACGAATAATTCCTGACATGTAATTCCTCTCCCTTAAATGAAATTGTTGGTGGTAATCATCTATATCAAATCAGAGTACCCAAATATGAAACATGAAACCTACTAAACTATGTAACCCGTTTTCTTTCATCAAAATCCTTTTTATTACAATTGTTTCCACACTTCCAATATCATACTATTATAAACATACATATAAACACAATTTTTACAGGTAAAAGGAAACTTTGTAACTACAGGAATAATTGTTTTCAGGTCATTTGATATAAAATTCATAGTTATTTATTAGGTAAAAAGTATGAAAACAGATACTATAGACTCCCTGTAAGGACGCAAAAGGTGCATACAGATTGTAAAAACATATAATTTAGTTACAAGTACTTACTATATATCCTTATTTTTACTTTTATAAACCGTTTTTTTAAAAAATTACTTATTCATTAATTTTATAATAAGGTGGATTTATTAACATAAAGGAACTGACTCCACTTATTCAGGAGTCAGTTCCTTTATGTAGTAAACGATAGTAAAAGAATTTATTATTTCTTATAATTCTTCTACATTTTGTTTCGGTTCATTCAGGTCATACGTCACACCATACTCTTCTGCAAGAACTTTCATGTCCGAATGGTAAGCCTCCACCAGTTTGTAGTACTCCTCGATTTTGGCGTTGGATTGATTAATCAAGTCTTCATCCTGATCTTCAATCGCCTTTTTTTCGAGAATGAGTGCATCGTAAAAGGTCTGAGTCGCTGTCACGATCCGGTCCGTCATTACCTCAAGCTCAGGAATCTCCGCCTCAATGTCCTTCGCTTCTTTCAGGGCTTTCTCGTAGGCTGGAATGGTGTTTCGGGTCAGCTCCTTGTAGACGGTTGGATCATCTGTAAAGTTGACGCCAGAAACCGAAGCCAGTGACTGGAAGGCGACGACTTCATATTCTGCCACCTTATAAATATCCTCGTTGATGAATTGAAGGATTGCCTTTTGCTTATCGGCATCCGTCATCTCTTCACTTTCCACCCCATCATTCAACAGTTCCACTTTCTCATTATCTTTCTTATTGCTGCCAGTCTCACCGGACTTCACTTCCTGGTCCTTATTAATTGAAATCTGCACTTCGCCACATCCACTTAACAAAACCGCTGTTATCACTGATAACCCTAGAAGTTTCTTCATGGTTTAATTCCTTTCCTATGCAATTTGGTGAATTGCTTTTAGGAGTTAAATACCCATATTTTATCAAAATAACCTAAATACTTCTAAATAAAACAGTTCCATTCTTCAGTCATATGGCAAACCAATACAATTTCCTATACAATTTATGTAAACAGAAAAATTGTGTGGTGACTAAATTGAAATTATTACTAATCGAAGATGACACAACCCTATTTAATGAAATCAAGGAGCGGCTTTCCCAGTGGTCCTATGATGTATATGGAATCACTGATTTCAATCACGTGATGCAGGAGTTTTCAGAGGTGAAACCGGACCTTGTGATCATTGATATTCAACTCCCTAAGTTCGATGGCTTCCACTGGTGCCGGATGATCCGCACACACTCCAATGTGCCGATCCTGTTCCTGTCCTCCCGTGATCATCCGACTGATATGGTCATGTCCATGCAGCTTGGGGCAGATGACTTCATCCAGAAGCCCTTTCATTTTGATGTCCTGATCGCAAAGGTACAGGCCACACTTCGGAGGGTGTATAACTATAACACGGAGCAGGTAAGCATCAAGACCTGGTGCGGGGCAACCGTCGATTTCGAGCGTAACACAGTATCCAATGAACGAGGTTCCATCGAATTGACAAAGAATGAAATGTACATTTTAAAGCTTCTAATTGATCAAAAAAATAAGATCGTCAGCAGGGATAACTTAATAAACAGCCTGTGGGATGATAAACGATTCATCAGCGATAACACGTTGACCGTCAATGTAAACCGTCTCAGGAAGCGGCTTTACGAAATTGAATTGGGCCGCTTCATTGAAACCAAAGTCGGCCAGGGGTATCTGGCCAATGAAGAGGATTCGCCATGATCCGTACATATTTATGGGAACGAAAAAGCTGGATATTGTTCTTTATCGTTTCTCACCTGTTAATGATCTTTATCGCCTATATCGATACGGCCATACCCTTACAACCGATCCTTTATATGGTGTTTGTATCGCTGCTCTTTTTCATCGTCTTCGTTTTCATTCGATACCAGAAGGAAACACGTTTCTTTAAACGACTGAAAGAATGGGATCATAATCTCAACATCACCGGGGTGGATGCTCCCGATACTCCATTTGAAGAGATTATTTCAGAAAGTTTATCAGAGCAAGCAAACCTTCTAAGGAAGGCAGCATCTGAAAATCGGATGGTACTCGAACAGGAAAAGGATGAACTCCTGTCCTGGATTCATGAAGTGAAAACCCCACTGACTGCCATGCATTTGATGATTGAGCGTTTAGAGAACGAACCATTAAAGGCTCCAATGAAGTACGAATGGCTACGGATCCACCTTCTGTTGGATCAACAGCTTCATCAGAAACGGATGGCGTTCATGGAGAATGATTTATACATTGAGAACACGGATCTCGAGAGCCTTATTTTTCAGGAAATAAAAACACTGCAATCCTGGTGCATTCAAAAAGGTATCGGATTTGACATTCAACTGGATGTTACTGAAGTGCTGAGCGATGCAAAATGGCTGGCTTTTATGATCAGGCAGCTTTTAACCAATGCCGTAAAATACAGTACGTCATCCGATATAATTATTAAAAGTGAAGAGCATGGAGGGAAAGCGGTCCTCACCATCCAGGATTTCGGGAGGGGCATAGATCCCAGGGACCTGCCGAGGATCTTTGACAAAGGCTTCACCTCGACCATTGACCACAATGATCACGCTTCTACCGGAATGGGATTATATTTAACCAAGAGAGTTTCAGAACCTTTACTGATTTCTATAAAGGTTACGTCTAAACGAGGCGAAGGGACCCGGGTCACCCTCACCTTTCCCCAGAAGAATGATTTCGTCCAACTTACAGGCGTGTGACAAAAATGTCACATGCTTTTATGTTTTGTTCGAACAATAAAAGGAAAAGAAACTTCCTGCTTTTTATAATAAGGGTATCAAATCAAAGGAGTTTTCACGATGACGATATTAGAAGCAACAAAACTTCATAAAAGCTACGGCAATAAATTCAATAAGCAGGAAGTCTTAAAGGGAATCGACCTGTCGATCCAAAAAGGAGAATTCGTCAGTATCATGGGGGCATCGGGTTCCGGTAAAACCACTCTCTTAAATGTCCTTTCCTCCATCGACAAAGTGAGTGAGGGTTCGATAAAGATCGAGAGCAATGAAATGACGATGATGAAAGAAAAGCAGCTCGCAGAGTTCCGAAAGAATCACCTCGGCTTTATCTTTCAAGATTACAATCTGCTGGACACATTGACGGTGAAAGAGAACATTCTTCTGCCATTGTCCATCACAAAGACACCCAAAAAGGAAGCCGATCAGAAATTCAACGACCTTGCTTCGGAGCTTGGGATTCTTGAATTAAAAGATAAGTACCCGAACGAAATTTCAGGCGGACAAAAACAACGTACATCAGCCGCCCGGGCATTCATCCATGAACCAAGCATCATTTTCGCCGACGAGCCAACAGGTGCTCTCGACTCAAAGTCGGCCTCTGATCTCTTAAATAAGCTTAGTGAGTTAAATCAAAAGCTGAAAGCGACGATCGTCATGGTGACTCATGATCCCGTGGCAGCAAGCTACTGCAGTCGGGTGATTTTCATCAAGGACGGGCAAATTTATACTCAATTAAATAAAGGCGAACAGGAAAGACAGCACTTCTTCAAGGACATCATGAAAACCCAAGGGGTGCTCGGCGGGGTGCAGAATGAACATTAATACCCTTATTTTCAGAAATCTCAAGAAAAACCTCAAGAATTATTACCTTTATGTATTTGCTCTGGTCTTTAGTGTCGCGCTTTACTTCGCCTTTGTGACCCTGCAGTATGATCCATCCATGGACGCAACAAAGGGATCCATCAAAGGCGGCGCAGCGGTTCGTGCGGCTTCCGTTTTACTTGTCGCAATCGTCTCTATTTTTCTTTTATATGCGAATACGCTCTTTATTAAAAGAAGAAGTAAAGAAATCGGGTTATTTCAGTTAATCGGCATGACAAAAAATAAAATCTTTCGTATTTTGACCGTGGAGAATTTCATCCTTTATTTCGGGTCATTGATACTCGGCATCTTGATCGGATTCTCTTTCTCAAAATTGATCATCATGATCTTATTCAAAATAACCGGAGTCGAGGCAATCGCCACACTCCACTTCTCAACCCATGCTCTTATCCAGACCATCCTTGTTTTCTGCGCGATCTACCTGCTGATCATGCTAATGAATTTTGTATTTATTAAAAGGCAAAGTATATTATCACTGTTCAGGGTCCGTTCATCGACGGAAACCAAAGTGAAAAAAATGTCCAGGTTTGAGATCATCATCGGCATCTTCGGGATGATCTTGATTGCCTCGGGGTACTACGTTTCTTCTAAATTGTTTGGCGGGGACTTCACGACCATGCCACAGCTGTATGGGGCTATGCTTTTTATCCTTGGCTCGGTGATTCTTGGTACCTATCTGTTTTATAAGGGATCCGTGAGCTTCATTTTTAATGTCATTCGCAAGAAGAAAGATGGCTATCTGAATATTAACGAAGTCCTATCCCTTTCATCCATCATGTTCCGGATGAAATCGAACGCTTTATTGCTGACGATCATCACGACGGTATCAGCACTGGCGATAGCGTTATTGTCCCTGAGCTATATAGGCTATTACTCTGCTGAAAAAACAGCTCAAAATAATGTTCCGACCGATTTTTCATTTACAAATACACAAGACTTCCAACACTTTAAAGATGCCCTACTGGACAATGGCATTGAATACAAGAAGGAAGAGATCGAAGTCATTGAAGTGTTAGTCAACCTAAAAGGCATTACGGACTCTGATTTTGCCGAACTGAACGGCTCAATGGATGCCATGCCGAACTCGGTCATCAGCGAGAAAAACGTTGAAGGCGTCGATGTAAAAGAAGACGAAACGGTCTTTACAGGCTATAGCGACTTACTTCAAAAGGTCATTCCGTTACATGATTCAGGGGTGACGGAACTGAAAGGGAAAACGGAGGTCACCAAGCTCAAGTACTTGGGAATGCGGGATGAATACCCGATTTCATGGTATTTTACAGCAGGGGGATCACCTGTTGTGATCGTGGATGACAATGTATTCAAACGCCTGAAGAATGACTTGGATCCTGCTATACAGAAGGAATCTTCTCTCTACATCGGGGTCACGATTGAACAAGAAAGAGATATCTTGAAAGCAAACGACCTCTTTCATGAGTTAAGCCTGGACGAAGGATGGGCAAACGATTCCCAGTACGATATGAAGGCAGAACAGAAACAAAATATCGGACTCATCATGTTCATCGTCGGGTTCCTGGGTCTCACTTTCCTGATCACATCCGGATGCATCCTGTACTTCAAGCAAATGGACGAAAGTGAAGATGAGAAACCGAACTATACGATTTTAAGAAAACTGGGCTTCACTCAGGGTGACTTGTTGAGAGGCATTCAAGCCAAGCAGCTTTTCAGCTTCGGGATCCCTCTCCTCATCGGTCTGCTGCACAGTTACTTCGCCGTTCAATCAGGATGGTTCCTGTTCGGTGCCGAGGTTTGGACGCCGATGATCATTGTAATGGGGTTATATACGATTCTGTATTCAATCTTTGGTGTATTATCGGTACTTTATTATAAAAAAGTGATCAAAGTATCGCTCTAATGGAAAGAGCCATCCCGTCAATATCCGGGATGGCTCTTTTATGTAGACCGATTTTACTTCCTTTTTTGGCTTTTCATCTTGTTCATTTCAAGCTCGGCCGCGTATTTGGTTATTATGGACATGTCTTTGTTATTTATTCTTTTTGACAGAATTTTAGAGGTGTCTCTATGCACTTTCACTATTACTAAAAGCAGAATTTATTCTTAAACCCTGGGACGTAAACAGGCAATGAATGATAGGATCATCAGAAGTGCTTCCAACTGGATACCAAATACCCAAACATAACTATCCCCATCCTTAGCCCAACTGTTTTTATTCAATAAGAATAAAAGAATAGAAAAGAGAAGGAAAACATTACTCTTCCAGTAAAAAATGAAGCCACGTTTAAATGAGAAGAATTTCTCATCCTTCTTTTCGACTTTTTTATCCACTTTTGATGTCAGATAGTCCACTACACTTAGTTGAACCACTTCAAAGAACTTTTTGAAAGGACTGCTGGTGGCAATGATTTGATTATTATTTACATTTCTATAATTAATCGACCATATATATTCTTCTGCAGGAATGAACAGGAATGCATCCTCCATTTTGTCAGTCTTCCCATTCGAATAAGTGATCTGATCGATTTTTTGATCGTTCGCTTTAAAAGCTTTTAAGAATAAGCTTATTTGAAAGGGCTCATTATCAATCATTCTATCGAGTTCGTTTTCATTAATAGCAAGGATCTTATCATATGTTTCCGGGTTCATGTCCAGATTGATCTTAGCGGGATCTTCATCAACTTGTATATCCAAACCATAAAATTCACCGAGTCTATTCGAAAAATCCACCTGTAATGGTAGATAATGAAATGTGTGTTCAGATTGATGTATCTTTTCAAATAGAGCTGTTTGAGTATCTATAGAATGTATCCTCAACTCTTCTCCCCTAAATTTAAAGAGGACATAGTGTGAAGACGTTCCGATATCATGAATGATTCTGTTAAGTTCTTTAGAGTTAGTCTCCCTTAAACTTTTCTCCAGTTCCCTACTTATATCAATGATTCTCTTTTTCAGCAGTTTCGCTTTTTTGCTATATCCCGCTTCCTTCAAACTTTCAACGAGTTCCTCTGTTGAAAGTTGAGCAATTTCTTCCTCTGTCATGCTATATCCCCCTAGCCATCACTTAATATACATTAATCAAAGATTCCAACAATCCCAAAACCAATCCAAACAAGAGATAGGAAAAAACATAAGGCAAGAAGCTTATTTACTAGAAATGGGAGGCGGATTAATACGTTTTGAATATAGTAATTAATACCCGATGTAAAGATAGCTGTGTACTTATTGAAATATCCGATTAAACTATCATTTTCTTCATAAACATTCACTTCGTATAAAACAACAACCAATCGCTGAGCAAAAATAGAACAAAAAGCAAACACTCCATTTGCAGCAATCATTAATGGGATATAGGAACTAGGTAAAGGTATATTAATCGCGTACAAAGAACAAGCAATCAAGGTAAACACCACGAACATTAGTATGAAACCCGCTATTTTCTTTTTTGACATGTGCCTCCCCCCGAATTATTCCCTTTAAATTTCCCCTCTCCCTTTTAGGTAAACCAAACTGAGGATATATCTTTTTAACTGTCTCTTCATGTTTCCGTATAAAATAGTATCGGTGGACAGACGTGATAAAAAGAGATTCCGTCATGAAGGAAGAAAGCAGAATATGAGCAATGACATACCCAATACTTGATGCGGTCAAAACAGGTGATAACTTGAACTTATGATTATACCTCTGCAGCCTTACATACGCTCCGGAATACAACAATCTGTGATTAAATAGCTGGAAGAACACCAATAACCCAATTAGTAACAATACCCCTATAGTAAATGGGAAATTTCCAGCCAATCCGGCATGTACATACAAAAATTTTTGTATCACCCAAAAATACAAATATGTATTCACGATGCCGTATATGCCGAAAAACAAGTAGTACGATTTTTCAAATGTATACGGGGCCGCCAAATAAAGGATTGCCCATATATGTAATCATGCCACCGGTACAACAGCTGGCCAGAAATAAGCATAGGAGAAAGGCTCTCCCAAAATGGGAAGGAGGCCAATGATGTCTAAAAAAATGATAAAAACAGGTAATGATATTTCTTCTATTCTCTTCCGGTGTTTGCAAATTTAAATAGGATCATGTGATTGGGTCTTTATCCCGATGCTGTTTCATACCTTCCCCCTAATCTCTAATGCCTCAATCAGGTCCTTAATTTCTTCGGTAACCCAAATTGAGGATATACCTGCTTCACCTTTTCGATGTTTCTTCTAATATAAAAATATTTATGGATGCTAGTAGAAAAGTAGGCTGTCGCCACAGAGAGTATAGAGAACACCCCTATGATAATAAGAATTTTCACTGACTCTACAAAGAAGGATGAAAGGATCAACTGTGCCAATAAGTAGCCAATGCCTGAGGCTGAAGCAATAGGAGAAAGGTTTACAGTCTTTTCTCCTTTTTGAAGCCGTGAGTACGTGCCGGAATATAAGAAGCGGATGTGCATCCAATTCATGATGAGAAGGAGGGAGGCAAATAGAACCGATCCTAAAACCAAAGGGACTACTCCGATTATTTGAAAATGAGAATATATCAATTTTTGTATTACTAAAAAGTACACGAAGGTATTAATAACCCCATACACTCCGAAAAACAGATAATATGATCTTTCGAACGTATATGGGGCAATCACATACTGAATCGCCCATAGATGTATAAACACCAGAGGAATTATACCAGACCAATAAAACAAAGGGACCATTGGCTCTCCTAAAAGAAAAAGAACACCAATGGTATCCAGAAAAATCAAAAAGAACACGAGTATATTTCCCCTGTTCTCCCGGGGGGATTGAAACCTTAAATAAGACAGAGTAATGTCATCTAACCTATCTTTCTTCAACTAATCATCCCCCTTTTGCAATGCCATTCAACTTATTTTTTTTTGATTTTCCAGAAAGGTAACTACTTCCTGAGCGTCCTTAGTAAAAAGAAGGGCATATTGAAAATCAAACATGGTTTTAGTTTCAACAATAAGATATTCATCATTAGGGATTGAATTAAAAATCTTTTTCCACTTATATTTTTGCTCCATTTTCTTTGTTTCTTCTTTGATCCGATCCATATCCAACTTAAGTACTGCAAAGCCAGGAGAAGAAATATCTGTTTCTGGGAATCTTTTTGAGAGAATCTCTCTATTTTTTTCTGACAGATTCACCTCAGAAACCACCTCAATGTGCCCAGCCTCTTCAAACCTTTCGCTATACTCGTCTAGCTCTTCAAACGTTAATTCTTTTTCTGAGAAAACAGCTATACAAAAGATATCCTTTTTATCCTTCTTTTTAAAAAACATGGTGATCCACCCTTCTAATTCACTCCTAGTTTCCCTTTTACTCTTTCAAAAACTCCTGCTATTTCTTGCACTAATAATCCTCCTGTTGTCTGACGGGCATTCAACCATTCAATACCATCTTCACTGACCATTTTTAAAGTCCAATTATACGATGGTGATGAAAGGACATGTATACCTTCAATATTCCAATCATGTTCACCTTTGTAAAACAACATTAATCGTGTGTTATGAATTTTCCTTTGTATTGATCTATTAAACTGTTTAATTATTAAACTATCTTGGTCTACTCCGTTATTTAAAGATAATTCATCAAGATTCGATATTGCTTGTTTTTTACAGTAGAGAAGATAGTCACTTGGAAGTATGTATAAGGGATCTTTTAAACGTCTAGATCGATTTTCAACACCAATAAGCATTCTAGGAAAAATAACTTCGTTCAAGGTCCATTCGGGAGCCGGGTGTGTATAGATTTTATAACTTGTTTCAGTCTCCTTCATGCACTCGACGACCTGATCGTCACTGAAATAGAAAATACTTTGTTCCAACTGATCTGTTACAATTTCTGCAACCAAATTGCTTTTTGAAATAACCCACATGGCTCTAATGAACAGATCCTCGAATTTAAGTTCACCCTCAATATAATGAACCAGTTCAAACTTATGCAGTTTTTTAAACATCATTTCCCATTCTTTTTCTAATTCATCATCCCCGTAATCTTGAAAAGGGTTAGATATACCTATCAGAACTTTTCCACCTAACATTTTTACAAGTAAATATAAATCTTTGTTAGTCAATGTCCAATTAACCATTATAATCTCCCTTAACCAAATTTTCTCATTGACTTAGGTTTCCCAAAATCAGGATACATTTTTAACACCATTTCATCATTTTTTTGTATGTATATATATCTATGGATAAAAGTTGCTAAATAAGCAGTTACTATAGATACAATCGAGTATGCGATAATTAAAGCAATCATAAAAACTGAGTCCGTTACCAGATAGGACATAAGAAATTGTGCAACCACGTACCCAAAACTTGAAGATGCGATTATAGGTGTAATATTAAACTTAGAGTTTCCATTTAGAAGCTTGGCATAGGTCCCCGAATACAGCATTTTTACATTGAAAACCTGGAAGAAAATCAATAATAATAACATTAGAAGTAACCCTATATAGAAGGAGCTGCTTCCTTCTACTCCAATATGTTTATACAAAAACTTCTGAATGACAAGGAAATAAACATACGTATTCACTACACCAAAAACACCAATGAATAAATAGTAAGACCTTTCAAATTTATAGGGTGCAAATATATATAGAATAGCCCATAGATGGACTCCGATGATGGGAATCAGAGCGGCCCAGAAAAAGGGAGCAAAAAATGGGATGCTCAGTAACGGCAGGAGCCCAATAAAGTCCAAGAGTATTAATAAAAACCCTATGACATTTCTTCTGTTTTCTTTAGGAAATTGCATATTATTTAAATAAGATACTGTAATATCATCAATATCTCTGTGTCTTTTCAAATTCTTTCACCTCTGTAATTGGAATCTGTAAGATTAACTAAACCAAGACCCAACCTTATTGATAATACCAGTAGTACCTTTTTTTATTGCGTCCCCGATAGAGTCTCCTTTACCATCACTATCTACATCCATGAATTTAAGATCACTTAGTAATGATGTTGTAATCATACCAACAGCAGCACCTGCCACAGCCCCAACAGCTAACCCGATCGGACCTCCGATAGCTCCACCTGCAAGTGCACCGACATATGCGGATGAGGCGATAGATGCACCAGCTACGGCAACATCTCCTGTAACGTTCCCCGCAATCTCACTTGCTGATTGATCATGCTGAACGCCGTGTACAATATCACCGGCCACTGTAGTTCCAATTCCAATATAACCAATTTTATTTCCAGCCCATTTAAAGGACTCTTTTACCCCTGTTATAGGGTCAACCAATTTATTAAGTTTAGGGTAATTCGTAGCGTTGGTTCCGCTATATCTATTTTTCTTGAAGTCCATTAGTTCAGGTTTAGTTAATGTAACACGGACACGTCTCTTTCCTTGACCAGTTGTATACATACTTTTAGTTACCCCTGCTCCTTTTCGGGCTTTGTTCACGTTTTTTGCTGCTCCATAACCCGTAGCTGCCGTAATCCCCAAATTTGTCGCAGCATTAATCGGCTGATCTCGCCACTGATCAAAATTGATCCCCAGTGTCGGTGTGGGGTCCCATTCCGGTTGCAATCCATTCACAGTATCAGCCGCTTCGACCCCATTCTCGACAAATCGGGGATTGTTGGTCAGCTCGAAATAAGGGTTTGTCGAGCCGCTATCGGACTCATATTGAGGGTGGTAACAGCTATTGGGCTGATACGTATCAATTGAGATTTTCCCGTTGGAGAAGAGACCCTGGATTTGGTGAATGTATTGGTTCATGGTGTGGACGTCCTGTTGAATCGGCTCCAGGTTGGCGGATTGACTTTGATCAAACTGGTGAAGTTTTTCGACGGTTTGATCTTTTTGCTGCCTCGCAACGTGCACCTGCTGAAGGAAAGAACCGTCTTGTAATCTTGGTAATGAGACGATATCTTGAACGCTTTGAATTGTTTCATTGGACTCACTTGTTAAGTCCATCACCACATCTCTTCCCCTATTTAATCCATTTTCCAAGTCATTCTGCAAAAAGCTTTCCTGAATATATCCATTCTGGGCCGGCTCCAACCCCTGTAATTCATTTTTAATGGCTTTCAGGGTAGATTCATATGTTGTTACCATTTGCTGATAGAATTCCAGAAAGGATTGATGTGAATCCTGGTAAAAAGACCGTATCGATTGACCTCCTTTTCCTTTAAAAGAGGCATCTTGAGAAATAAAGGAATTTATGGCTGATTCAATTTCGATCATCTGTTCTTTTTGCTTGTTTAACTTTCCAAGTACTTGTTCTAATCCTGACTCAAGAGACATGACATCCAGTGTTTTCATCCCTATTTCTCTCCTTACCTGGCTTTGATATGTGACGACAGTTCCTTATCGGCATCCGACATATCCTGGACCGCCAGTCGTGTCAATTCTTCATTTCTGATAAGCAGTTCTTTATAACTCTGGAGCATCTGTACCATGCTTTGATTCAATTCGTTCAATTTTGTTACCACTTCCAGGCGATTTTCCTGACCAATGTTTTGAGGTACATCCGGTTGAAGAGATTCTGCAGAGGATTTCATTTTGGAAAGATCATGATCTATTTCTCCTTGTACTACTCTGATTTCATTGCCCATAACAGCTACCCCCCACTAGTGTAAATACATTTCTTTCTACTCAGCTATTGTTTCAGCTTCAGATTCCAACCTGTGAATAGTCTGTTCTATTGCCTGGATTTCACTGCTTATGGTTTGCATCTTGCTGCTCAGCATAGAGAACACTTCACTGAACTGGTTATTTTCAATATCTGTAAAGTAATGAAGCATTCCTTCATACCTTATTTCATCAAATTTATTTGCAAGCGTCCCTTGCCAGGTGAATCCAGATAATTCAGGATTTGTAATGGATTCCCGATAACTTGAAAATTCCTGTTTGTTTCCTTGAAGTTTGCTCTGACATGTCTGAAGCCTTTGAAGTTGCTCACGTTTTTCACTTAACAACCCGTAGTAAAAATATAAAGACAAGAACCTTCACCTCAATTGATTACTCTAATTCATAAAATTTTCCAATCTTTTTAACTATAACATGGATGAAATTTTGTCAGAATGATAGAATCTGTTTATTTTTAGTATGTGCAAGTAATCCTTTTTACCTATTCGATATATTATTTATCAATGAATAATACGAACTATTAATTAAGTATCACAATTTTTGTAAAATGAAACCCTTTTTACACCATTATTTTCCAGTATCTGAAACTTTTATTATATTAAACACGTATTTTAAGTCAGAGGTGAAAAAATGTACATAAACATACCTGAACCAACACAAACCATATCAATAAAAGCCACTAAAGTCTGGCGAATATCCAACACGATCGGACATACAACAGCACTGCTCATCATAGGAGCCCTAATGATATGCAGTGACCGATTCGATTGGTACGACTGGATCGGGATCGTTCTTTACATTCTGGGAGGGTTGTTCATTGTCTCTTCCATTTTCTCTATCTTCATAGAACCGATTTACCTGCAAAGAACCTGGCGATATCAGGTCGATCAGGAATTCGTTCAGTTGAAATTCGGGAAGTTTCAGCAGCAGCATATCCTGATACCGATGGAGAAAGTGGAATACGTCCGCACAGAGCAGGGACCCATCATGCGTAGCTATGACCTTTATGACCTTGAAATCGGGACAACGACCTCCAGTCACAAAATACCTGCCATACCGGCAAATGTAGCGAAGACATTGAAAGCAGAAATTGCTACCTTCGCAAAGATTCGGGATAAAGATTCAAAAGAAGGAGAAATGGGAGCATGACCCAAACTGCCAAACGATATCACCTAGCCTATATCATCGTGGAATTAGTATCGACCGCGAAAGGCCTATTTGGGTTCTATATCCTCCTGTTCCTACTGAAGGCGAATTCAACAGCCGGATGGGTGATATGGAGCCGCTACGCCCTGTTGGTTGCCACAGTGGGGGCAATACTGTCCATCTTTGCTAAGTGGGCTTATAACCGCTATGAATTAGGAAATAAAACCATCCTCTTCAGAGAAGGGATGTTCGTTAAAAAGCAAAAAACGGTCTCCTGGGATCGGATCCACAGCCACAGGTCCAATACGACGTTCATTCATCGCTGGTTTGGATTAACTTCTTTAACCATGGAAACAGGGACGAGTGGAGAAAATGCCCAATTTCAATTTCCCGTCATCACACAAGGAGAGAAGGATCGCATTTTATCTTATCTCGAACAGAAGCAAAACAGAGATGAATCGGAAGAAGATATAAAGCCGGAACGCAAAGTACACTTTCAAGCGACCAGGAAAGATCTGATTAAAGCATCCTTCACGTCACTCAGTTTCCTGGCCATCTTCCCATTAGTAAGCGCCATCTATTTCAATCTGGCCGATTTCTTTGCCATCGAAGAATCAGCAGAAAGTGCCTGGCACTACTTGTTGAATCATGTGTGGATCCTGATCATTCTTTTCCTCATTGCCATGATCCTGTCCATCTCCATTGGTTTTGTAAAAACGTATATGAAGTATGGAAATTATGTCATTAGCGATGACCAGGAACGGATTTATATTGAAAAAGGGATTGGGAATGAGGTCAGCTACTCGATTCCAAAGAATAAAGTACAAGCTGTCAGAGTGGAACAATCCATTGTGAAAAGGATACTCGGGCTTGTTTCGATCAAATTGATCAGTGCCGGCTCCTCTGAAGGCGAAAAAGAGGAAATAAGTTCTTTATATCCCTTTATGCCAAAACGTGAAGCTTATGATATGCTGCACACCATCCTTCCCCACTACCCGGTCAAAGAGGAGATGGAACGCTTCCCACTGAAGGTCCTTTGGCTGAAGCTTTTCCAACCTTATTATTTAACGATTGCTGCTGTAGTGGGCCTATGGATCTTTAAGCTGGAATGGATTTGGATCGCAGGGATTGTCTTTGGAGTATCCATCCTTCTGCGAATCCTTGATTACTGGTTTACAAGGTACACTCGTCACGATCAAACCGTCCAAATTCGAAAGGGAGGCTGGTTGAACGAAACCTTCGTCACCCATCGGGACCGGATCCAGCAGGTGACTGTGAAGCACTCATGGCTTGATCGTAAGTTCCGAGTGGCTACCATCATGTTCTCCAATCGAGCGAATCCGAGTCATGAGAGTTTGTTGTTTGGGGTTTCGAAAGAGGAAGCTGGTATTTTTTATGAATGGTATCATAAGAAATCCGTCTCTGGGTGAGACGGATTTCTTTTATACAGACCTGGGCACAGTCGTATCACCTAGACTATCAAGAATTTAATAATCCACCCCGAGATGAGGTGAAGCTTTACACATAGTTTATATGCATTCGTTCCATAAAGGATTCATCACTCACCAATAAAAAATCAGTATGAATATAATCCGTTCCAAACAAATTTTTCAGGTCCATGTAGTTGTAATGTGCAGCTTTTACCAGACTATGGTCTTCCTTATATACGTAAATCGTAAAGTACGTTTGTAGAAACAGGAGAAACTCATCTACACTGATACCCAGCTTTTCAAGGTATTCACTATTGAATTCAATGAATCCAAGGATTGACTTACTTGTTTTGAAAAGGTTAGTCATCCCTTTTAAGACAAACGCTTCATATCCCTCAACATCCACTTTAAAAAGGACTGTTTCATAGGTTTGATCATGACAAAGGGTATCGATGGTGATGGACTGGACAGGTACCTTATCTATTAACTTATGAGAAGGTTCATAAGTGGCTGAAGAGGTACCAGACCAATGCCTATCAACAAAGAAAACCGTTTCTTCATTGTCTTTATCCGAGGCGATCGCATTGTAGATTGCTATTTGTGACCGGTTAGGATGTGCTTCTTTAGATTGTTCAATAAAAGGTACTAAACGGCTGTTCGCCTCCACGCCTATTACCCTGGTCTCGGGTGAATACTGAGTAGAGAAGATACACTCCCCGTAATTCACGCCTACATCGATGACCAGGTCGGGATTCATTTTCTTCACAGCCATGGACCAGAATCGATCGAGCCTTTTTTGGGTAACCCCATTGCTAATCAGTAGTGCCCTTCCCCGATTTTCCTCAGAATCTATATAGAGAACCGTGGCACTGGGCAATGTTAATGTTTTAGGCAGCTTTTTTATATTCAATGTTTTGTACTTTACCAAAATGCCTACATCGATCATAAATTTCCAAGTCTTCGGATAGTTCTCCCAGACTCTCATTAGAAAAGGCTTTCGAATAGCAGCATTCCACTTCATGTTTGACCCCCCTTTAAAGAAACCTGTTTAGAGGTATACATTCTTAGATGCCACCGGAAAATCCTCTATAACAGGGCTTTCTTCATGAAACCTTTACAAAAGAAGAAAGAAAATTTTTTCACTTTGTGTGATAATCTCTTTATCATAAAACTATATTGTGTTGAGGGTTGTATGTTTTTCATCGGGTTATTCGTAGATTTGCAGGGAAAGCATAACTTCAATACCGGACCATTCAATTCAAAAATGAATGGAGGATTCGTATGGTAAATTTCATGTCTTTTTATGGTACCATCACCATGATCAGTGGTTTTATGACAGGACAAAACGGGGAAGGGGAAGGGTGTTATAAATTAATATCTGTAGAAGACGGATCAGGTGGCTCGGTGAATTTCGTCGTGTCGCCAACCACATACTTTGTGGACCATAGAATGGTGGCAGTCGGGGATAGGATAACCGGATATTATGATGGGAACGCACCTGTTCCCCTTATTTATCCACCACAATATCGTGCACTTGTCATGGTAAAAGAAAGTTCATCTCAAAATGTAAAAGTAGACTATTTCAACTCACAGTTGGAGAGCAGCGATGGCACGCTAAGATTAAATCTCTCCCCCTATACTCAGATGGTATTAACCAACGGACAATCCTTTTCAAAGTACCCTGTCAATCGGAATCTGATTGTGATCTATGGACCCGCCACAATGAGTATACCTGCTCAAACCACACCTTATAGAATCATTGTTTGGTGTTAGACTTTTCGCACTTTGTTCATATACAGGACTTTCTCTCTCCAGTAACCTTGTGTAGATACACCAGAATAGAATTCTGATAGATTAAATAAATAAACCCAAGCTTAAGCTTGGGTTTATTTCGACCATAATTGCAGGACATTAACTGTAAGCTAACTCTTTCCCATTTAGACCAAGCGTCTTTGCTGTTGAAGTATGGATTTCTTTAAACATCTCCGGGTTTTCCACTAGTGACAAACCATAAGAAGGAATCATTTCTCTAAGTTTCGGTTCCCACTCATTCATATGCTGCGGGAAACATTTTTCAAATAACTCAAGCATAACGTGAACGGCAGTAGAAGCTCCTGGGGAAGCACCCAGTAATGCAGCTACCGAACCATCAGCGGCACTAACCACTTCCGTACCGAATTGAAGTGTTCCTTTCCCGCCTGCCTCAGTATCTTTGATTACCTGCACACGTTGGCCGGCCACTACGATATCCCAATCCTCGAGTTTAGCATTAGGGATAAACTCCCGTAGTTCTTCCATACGCTTTTCGTTCGACAATAACACTTGCTGGATCAGGTACTTGGTCAATGACATCTCTTTGACACCTGCAGCGAGCATCGTGAGGACATTATTCGGTTTGACGGAACTGATCAGATCCAAATTCGAACCCGTTTTTAAGAACTTGGGTGAAAATCCGGCAAACGGTCCAAACAGTAACGATTTCTTGTTGTCGATAAATCTTGTATCAAGATGGGGAACGGACATTGGAGGAGCCCCCACCTTGGCTTTACCATATACTTTGGCATGATGCTGTGCTACTACTTCCGGATTGTTACATACCATAAATAGTCCGCTTACCGGGAATCCTCCAATATGTTTTGATTCTGGTATACCTGTCTTTTGCAGTAAAGGCAGACTTCCGCCCCCACCGCCGATAAAGACAAACTTTGCCGTGTGATGTTCGATCTTACCGCTGTCGATATTATGCACCTTGACTTCCCACGAACCGTCGCTGGTACGTTTAATATCCTTCACACTATGTTTGTAGTTCATCTCGACATTTTGCCTTTTTAAATGGTCAAACATCATACGTGTTAAAGCCCCGAAGTTGACGTCCGTCCCAGAGTCGATTTTGGTTGCCGCTATCGGTTCATTCGATGTACGGCCTTCCATGATGAGCGGAATCCACTCCTTCAGTTTTTCAGGGTCATCGGAAAATTCCATCCCTTGAAACAAAGGGTTGTTTGTTAGCGCTTCCAATCGTTTTTTCAAAAACGCTACATTTTTTTCCCCTTGTACCATACTCATATGAGGTAAAGGCATGATAAAGTCTTTCGGATCACCAATTAAATCACGTCTTACTAGATACGACCAAAACTGTCTTGAAAGCTGGAACTGTTCATTGATTTTAATTGCTTTACTTATATCTACCGATCCGTCAGATTTCTCTGAAGTATAGTTAAGTTCGCACAATGCCGCATGCCCCGTACCCGCATTATTCCATTCGTTCGAACTTTCTTCTCCTGCATCTGCCAGTTTCTCAAACACTTTTATTTCCCAATCCGGTGCTAACTCTTTCAGTAATGATCCCAAAGTCGCGCTCATGACCCCGGCACCAATTAAGATAACGTCTGTTTTTTTCTGTATGCTGCTCATGAAAACCTTCCTTACTCTTTATATTTTCAGAAAAGAGTAAGCGCTCATGCTCAGGTCTCACTTAAAGCAAGGCGCCACCCTGGAACTCACCTGTTCTGTTATAAACATACCACTATCTATTATAATGATTTAGGAATCAAAATATCTACCGTTATCTGATAATTATATACTATTTAGAGCATTTAAAAAAGTGAAAAGTCCGTTTTCACAGACTTGGTAACCTATTAAACAAAAAATAAGGACATAGGAATCTCTTCCCACGCAAATGCACCCTCTTTAACATTAAAGGGCAATACTGTCATCAGTACTGCCCGCATCATTAATCTCTTTCTCTAGCTTGCTGTGTATCCCGGATATTTTTCTGAATGGTAATTGAAGCAAATAGACTGAGAACAAATGACATACCATAAAATCCTTTTTCACTTAAGATAATACTACCGGCATTATAAAGTCCTATCGCCATCAAGGAAATGGCTACAATCACTGCAAACCAACTGAGCCCGTAATAGATGCCCGAAACGGGGATATCCTCTTCCTTGTCCCGTACCGCTTTTTGCAGTGATACAGCTGCATACAATCCGAATATCAATACAGCAAAGTAATACCCTTTCTCATTCAGTTCCATTCCTGCATTGAACAGGCCAATCAGATAAGCGGAAACACCTAGTACCAATGCTGCCCAGCTCGCCCCTTTAAAAGCGGCAGTCGGTTCCCCTTCTTTTCTTTCCACCTTGATCTTTGGTTTCTTTTCATCGCTTTTCATTAACGGGTTTTCATTCAACTCAGACATTAACCGCTCCCCTTTACTGTCATTCTATAGGCAGGTTTCACCCTGCTACCCTAAGAATCATTATAGCAATTTTTTACAGATTTTGTTTACTATTATGGAGTGAAAATTTCATTTTTAGGTATGGTTTTTTAAGCGAAAGGGCCCATTCCCCTGTGTTCATAGCGTTGGTTTACTGGCGGACCGATCATTTTCACTTTATCTTGTATCGTTTTTCTTTTATTGAAGAGGAAACAAGGCGACTCGCCCCCTTGCACTTTTTGTTTATTACTATTAAAGTATATACTGGTTGAAATCCTGCCTAACTGGGAATGGATAAGACTAATTCAATTTACTTTTTAATTTTGGGAACAGGTTTCCCTAAAGGAAAGGGTTTAAATATACTATGAAAAATAATTTTTGGCATGAGTTGCCACGGCCGTTTTTTGTTCTGGCACCGATGGAAGCCGTGACCGATGTCGTTTTTCGTCATGTCGTGAGTGAAGCGGCGCGTCCTGACGTGTTCTTTACAGAGTTTACGAATACGGAAAGCTACTGTCATCCGAAAGGAAAAGACAGCGTCCGCGGGCGTCTGACGTTCACGGAAGATGAACAGCCGATCGTCGCTCATATTTGGGGGGATAAGCCCGAATACTTCCGTGAAACAAGTATAGGTGTAGCTAAAATGGGCTTTCGCGGAATCGATATCAATATGGGCTGCCCTGTGCACAATGTCGCAGCGAACGGGAAAGGATCGGGCCTGATCCGCCGACCGGATGTCGCGGCGGAAATCATCGAGGCAGCCAAAGCTGGAGGACTTCCCGTCAGTGTGAAGACCCGTCTAGGTTATACCAAGGTGGAGGAGTGGCACGACTGGCTGAAGCATTTATTAGAACAGGACATTGTCAATCTTTCCATCCATCTCCGTACGAAAAAGGAAATGAGCGACGTCGATGCTCACTGGGAGCTGATCCCTGAGATTATGAAACTGCGTGACGAAATAGCTCCTCATACGCTTCTGACCATCAACGGAGACATTCCTGACCGCGAGAAGGGACTCGAACTTGCGGAGAAATACGGCGTGGACGGCATTATGATCGGACGGGGGATCTTCCACAATCCTTTCGCTTTCGAAACAGAGAAGAAAGAGCATACCAGTCAAGAACTGCTCGATCTCCTACGACTGCAGCTAGAACTTCATGATAAGTACTCAGAAGAACTTGAGCCGCGCCAATTCAAACCGCTTCGCCGCTTCTTTAAGATTTACGTCCGCGGATTCCGGGGAGCAAGTGAGCTGAGAAATCGTCTGATGGAATCAGAATCCACCGATGAAGTTCGTGCTCTGCTTGATGAGTACGCTGATAGAGTGAAAGAGGAGGAAGGCTTTTCTGTGTCTAAGTAAAGCACATTTCATTTTTGAATAGAGTAAAAAAGGGTCAGACCCCCAGTGAGCGTTAGCTTACTTGGGGGTCTGACCCTTTTTTTGCCTCTACTTATGATACGGTTCACCCCGATTAATCCGAAACGCACGATAAATCTGCTCCACCAGGATCAGCCGCATCAACTGATGGGGGAAAGTCATCTTCGAAAACGAAAGGGTCTCATTGGATCTCTTGATCACATCATCACTCAATCCAAGTGATCCACCGATAACAAACGCGACTTTGCTTTTCCCGTACGTAGCAAGCTTGTCCAGATTATCGGCAAGTTCTTCCGATGAACGCATTTTCCCTTGGATGGCCAGGGCAATGACATGATGATCAGGAGAGATCTTAGCTAAGATCCGTTCTCCTTCTTTATTTTTCACTTGCTCCATTTCAGATTCACTCAACACTTCCGGTGCTTTTTCGTCGGCAAGCTCGACGATTTCTATTTTTGCATAAGCACCTAAGCGCTTTACATATTCACCTATTCCTTGCTTTAAATATTTCTCTTTTAATTTACCAACCGTTACAATGGTGATATTCACTATCCACACTCACTTTACAAACAATTTACAAACACGTTATCCACAGACTTTATCCACATATCCACAGAGTCAATCCACATATCGTATGGGAATATTAGTTCGCCACTATATATATTGCGTTATTCCCACAATATTCACAAGTTGTGGATAACTTATTTTCTTCAGAAAGCTCTGTCAGTTGAGGCGCTACCTCATGCTCATCCACGACAATATCCATGGCTAATTCTACATGTTCCAAGCAGCAGTAAATCATGTCGTTTCCTCCTAATCTGTAGTCTAATTTTAGAGTATATACTTATCCACAGTTATCATATCATGTAAAGAAAAAGCAGGAAAGGGCGCTTGGCCTTCCTGCTTTTCGCTTATCCACATTCTATAATCGGGATTCGTCAGTTAGTTTCATGGTTACTTCTTTCTTTTCCCCGTTTCGATAAAATGTAACCTTCATTTGGTCGTTTACATCTTTTTTGTTATAAAGATGCTTTCTTAACTCAATGACATTTTCAATTTTCTCTCCGTCCAGCTCCGTAATCACATCCAGCTCTTGTAAGCCTGCCTGGGCAGCTGGAGAATTGGGAACGGTTTGTCTGATCATGACACCATAATTGATTTCTTTCGGAAGCTTCAATGTTTCCTGCTGATGATAGGCAGAAATTTTATTCACATCCTCCAGTGTCACACCCATTGCCGGACGTTTGACCTCACCGTACTGCTCAAGGTCTTCAATAATCGGCTGAGCATAGTTGATCGGGATGGCAAGTCCAATCCCTTCTACTGCACTCTGGGCGATTTTCATGGAGTTGATCCCGATCAGCTGACCGGAAATATTAATGAGGGCTCCACCACTGTTCCCCGGGTTGATGGCTGCATCGGTTTGCAGAACTTCTGCATTCCAATCTTCCATTCCATCCTGGTTAATATCGACCGGAATCGTTCTCTCTACACCCGAGACAACCCCCTGTGTAACGGAACCGGAAAATTGTAGTCCAAGTGGGTTACCAATCGCAATAACAGGCTCTCCCGCTTTTAGCTTGTCTGAATTTCCAAACTCGGCAATGTCATCTTTCTTGATTTTGCTGCCATCAATTTCGATTACAGCCAGGTCTGTCCAAATATCCGCACCACGCATTTCGGCAGGCACCTTTGTCCCGTCTGCAAGCGTCACTTCCAGCTGATCTGCTCCTTCAATCACGTGATTATTGGTCACAATATAGACTTTATTGCCTTCTTTCTTATACATAACCCCGGATCCTGTACCCGCCTGTTGATCCTGAGTTTGTCCCTCACCCTGTCCCCAGAAGCTTTGAGACTGGATATTCGTGATTCCTACAACAGAGTCTCCAGCTTTCTCTACGGCTTTCGTCACATCCGTTGTCACATCGACAGAAACATTTTGAGTGGCCCCATTATGATACGCATCATCCGTTTCTTTCAGGTCCTCGTCGGGTTGAATTGAATACGGTAAGATGTCAAAATTGGTTAACTGAGGAATCGCTACAATGACCAAGATAGCTCCAAGTACCACTCCCAATAACCCGGCAAGGAACATTCCTCCCCGGTTGCCCTTTTGCCTGCTCCGGCTTTCAGAATTATGATCCGAATCATAATAACCCATATAACTTCATCCTTTCTACGTTCTATTCCTTTTGTTATTTTATCTTTACAAGCATGATTATAGTCAGGTTAAATGAAAAAATGATAAAAAAAAGGGTAAGAAATTCAAATTCTTACTGGATATGTAAATACCAAAGAAGACAAAAAAAGGTGAAGACCTAAAGCCCTCACCTTTTTCATACCTTCAAAAGAAAAATCGCAAACATTTGAATCGGTTTAAATCGCAACTAAAGGTGTTGGTACTTTAGGGTCCGTATCAAATAAATCAATTTGTTCTCCTACTGCTATTCCTTTTGACTCGAGTGTTTGCGAAACACT
Organism: Rossellomorea sp. NRS-1567; assembly: GCF_050467885.1. Classification (NCBI taxonomy): domain Bacteria; kingdom Bacillati; phylum Bacillota; class Bacilli; order Caryophanales; family Bacillaceae; genus Rossellomorea; species Rossellomorea sp. NRS-1567. The sequence goes on from NZ_JBITPL010000005.1 coordinate 80,787, forward strand.
CATTCTTGCTAGATCTTTCATATTATTATCGAGGCTGAGATGGGCTAAATAGATTCCTTTCGTCTTATCGCCCATCACTTCACTCATGGCAATGGCCGCGTCTTCATTGGATACGTGTCCATAATCACCAAGAATCCGACGTTTTATATTCCAAGGATACCGGCACATTCGGAGCATCCCCACATCATGATTACTCTCAAATACATACGCATCGGCATTGGAAATGATCCCTTTCATCCGATCACTTACATATCCTGTGTCCGTTACCAGGACAAGCTTTTTCTCTCCCTGGTGAAAAATATAGAACATGGGCTCTGCCGCATCATGAGAAACCCCAAAGGACTCAATGCTCATTCCTCCAAAGTGCTTCGCTGTTTCCATATCAAACGAAAACTTTTGTTCCGTATCTATTTTCCCTACTAAACCGTCCATGGCATTCCAGGTCTTATCGTTGGCATAGATCGGAAGCTTGTACTTTCTCGCAAGTACACCGATCCCCTTAATATGATCACTATGCTCATGAGTGACCAGAATACCCGATAAATCTTCTATCTTCCGGTCGATCCGACTGAACAACCCTTCCATCTGTTTCCCGCTCAATCCTGCGTCGACAAGAAAGGAATGCTCTTCCGTCTCCACAAATATCGCATTTCCTGTACTGCCACTGGCAAGCACACTAAAATGCATGGCCATAACGCTCACTCCAATGTTTCTTTTTCTGGTTTGGTGACTTCGAAAATCTGTCCTTCCACTGCATTAATAAATAGATCTTCCTTTTTATCACCTGATTCAACGACAAAGTGCCAGGTTGGTGCCAGGACTTGGGATTCTTCACGTGATAAAAAAGTATAGTATCCCAGTTCAGGTGTTTTGATCGTGCTGCCCGTGCTGATCTTATGATTGGTCCACAAAACCTGAAGAGCTTGAAGAGAAGTGAGCAGGCTTTTCTTTTCCCCACTTAATTCCTCTAAATCCTCAAGCAGTGTTTGTTTGTAAGAGACGATCTCACTCTCTTTATTTAGAATAAGAATCACTTTACCATTTGAATTGTTAAAAATCTGTCTGTCCTTATACGTCTGATAGTAAATAATCGTTTGTTCATCTTTATTATAATTCCAGAAGCTGTACTTTTCACCGCTCACGACCTGATTTTTCATAAAATCGGTTAATTCATCAGGTGAAAACTTTTCACTGATGGAGTATGGCTCTTCTAATGTTGAATGAATCGTATTATCCGTGACGACACTGACATCTTGATTTTTCAACTTTTCAATTTCCTTCTCCGTGAACATTTTCGTTTTTGCACTAATATAGGCTTCTTTTATTGATTCTTTTGAAAGATTTTTCGGGTAATCAATTTTATCTGTCTTTAGTTGCTCTTCAAAGGAAACTTGACTTAACGTTTCTGGATTGCTTTCAGAAACTTTGTTAATGAACAACGACATCAAAAAGATGTCTAAAATAAGAAAGACAATAATAAAGATGCTCTTCGTTTTACTCCAGTCCAATTCCAAGCCCCTCCTGTTCTTCCAAGGGTAGGCGTAACCAATTACCATCGTATTTATAGTACCAGGAAGGTTCAAATACAAGGAATTTTCTATTTGATTCATTCGAATCTCTTGTCATTTTATATCCGACAATGACATCTTCTACGTACTTAAGGTCGATTGTATCGTCCTTTGCCAAAAGATATAAAACGGTTGCTCCGGATGGCAATTGGACCTCATCTACACTTTCAAACGATAAATCATAATCCAATTTAAAGTACGGACGATTGTATTCGTTGATTGATTCCTCACCCAGAATTTGAGAAATTTCAGCCATCCCATTGTCATTAAAAACAGGATAGTTTTGCATAAACAGCCGGTATACAATTTTATTCTCAAGAGGACTGATCGAGAAAAATTGATATTGATCGGTCCAGCCACCATGATCATTCACAAACTCCATGCTTTTTTGAAGCAGCTCTGTGGCAGATGATCCTCCATTTTTTTCTTCTGATGGATCCACGTAAGACAAAGTGTTATGTTCTTTATTCGTTTTTAATAAACTATACACATTAGTATATTTTTCGCCCTGCTCAGTAAATCCCTTATCTACACTATTGGGATCACTAAACAGTGCTTGAACATATTCTTCGGGGGAATCAAGATCCGAATAATATCTATAGCTGATATAATCCTCAGCATTTTTAGGCAGAAAGATCGTTTTTTTATTATTTAATGGCTGCTCTATATATTCATCAAAATTATAAACGGCTTTCTGAACAAAACTTTTTTCAAAAGCTTCTAAACTAGCACGGTTTACCCGGCTTTCATATAATTTCTTTTCTCCTTCTTCATATAAAACAAAATATACGGAACCTGTATCTGAACCGTTATTATTCAGATCGATAATGATTCGGTTAAATGAACCGTTCAGGGTGTTTTTCTCCTCTAATTTTAACACTTGACTATAAATAGAAATGGGAACATTGTCCGGGAAAACAATTTCTACCTTTTGCTCACCGTTTATAACAGATTTGATTTCTGACATATTATACTCTCGTGAAAGATCTTTCATATCAAATAATGTCCAGGTTCTTAATTGTTCAATAACCTTATTGATTTCGAATTCATCTGAAGTTCCGACTGTCTTATTTCCTGAATGATAAAAAAGTTTAAACGGTTTGATTACAATGCTGTTCAGTTCATTCTCTGGTATCTTGTCACCCACAGACACATCGTAAGCTTCATCGCTATTAATCGTATCGTACCCTGGTTGATACGTCCAAAGATTGAAGGTAAGAAATATGCTGATGCATACGAGCAGCGTTAGAATTATCGATTTTATTTTTTCGTAATTCATGACCAATCATCCTCTTGTGTGGAATCATATGGGAGAGTGAATGTGATGGTGGTTCCTCTTCCTTCAGTACTTGTCGCCCATACGTCACCACCGTGTGCTGAAATCATCTCTTTTGCTATGGCAAGGCCAAGTCCTGTGCCACCCATTTGTCTTGTTCTGGCTTTATCGACACGATAAAAACGCTCAAAGATTTTCTCCAGATTTTCTTTCGGAATCCCTAATCCTTGATCTGATACACTGATTTCAATATATCCGTTCTTTTCTATGGCTTTGAACGTAATGGTTCCGCCCTCTGGTGAATATTTCAATGCGTTTGAAATAATGTTATCCAATACCTGTGTGATCTTATCCTGATTCACTTCCACAAACATTGCATTGTCTGGTAAGAACCGGTTAAAGGTCACATTTACATTCTTGGTCATTTCAAATCGATCAATGATTTTATGGAAAAAGAGAATGAAATCAACCCAATCTTTATTAAAACGATAGTCTTTACTATCCATTTTCGATAATTGAAGAAGATCATTGACTAACCGAATCATTCTCTCTGTCTCATTTTGAGTAACATCAAGGAATTGAGGTGCGATGTTTTCATCTTGCCATGCCCCTTCAGCCAATGCCTCCAAGTAGCTCCTCATCGTTGTTAGCGGCGTGCGAAGTTCGTGGGATACGTTCGCCACAAATTCCCGTCTCTCTAAATCAATTTTTTCTTGCTCCGTAATATCATGTAACACCGTTATAAGACCGTTCACAAACCCGGTCTCTTTTTGAATAATGGAGAAATTCGCCCGTAAGATATAAGGTTTTTCTTTTGTACTGTAATCTAAAATGATCGAATCCTGTTCATTGGATAGATCATCAAACGTGTATTCCTCATCCAATCCCAGTAAGGTTACAATGGGTTGAGAAACGACTGTTTCACGTGAAACATTCAGCATATCCGCTGCAGGATCATTAATCAGAATGACCCTTCCTTTTCTATCTGTGGCTATGACACCATCTGTCATATAAGAAAGCACGGAAGAAAGCTTTCTTCGCTCGCCCTCCGTCGTGGCTTGGGCTTCTTGAAGACGTTTCGTCAAATTATTGAATGTAATTGCAAGCTGACCTATTTCATCGTACCCGTAGACCTTTACTTTCCTGGAAAAGTTTCCTTTTGCCATGGCAAGTGCTTGTTTTCTCATATCAGATATCGGTCTTGTCACGGTTTGAGCCAATAACACACCCAATATTGCTGTAATGACCAGGGCAATTAGGGTACCATTCGTAAAAATCTTGTTGATTTCACTCATTTGGTCATAAACCGATTCAATTTCACCGACAAGATAAATAGCACCAATGACTTCTTCATTTGAAGTGATTGGTGCTGTATACACCCAGATTCGATCTTTTGTTTTATCATCAAGATAGATATCCTCATGACCTAAACCTACAGCGAGAGCTCTTTTAACCTCTTTCTCCCCACTAACCTGACCAACCAAACTCTGATTATTGGGATCTGAAGTACCAATAATTTTGCTCCTATTATTAATCACTCGAATCTCGGAAATATCAGATGTTTTACTATCATCTAACACCCTCCCGATATCCTCTTCAAGCGTGGGGTCATCTTCACTGCGATTCTTTACTATTTCTTCACGAATTGTATACTCTAATAATTCCACTCTATTTTTAATAGACGTCTGGAAGTTATCGACAAGCTTCTCTTCTAAGGCCCTCACAAAATAAACCCCAATAATCTGCATGGCGAGAAGAATAAGCAGAACATAAATCAAAACGAATTTCAGATGGATGGAACGGGTTAAACCAACTTTCTTCATTACAAATTACTCCTGTTCAGGATTTCGTAAGTAATAACCGACTCCTCTACGTGTTACGATCCAGGTAGGGTGACTTGGGTTGTCCTCAATTTTCTCGCGAAGACGTCTGACGGTCACATCGACCGTACGTACATCTCCGTAGTAATCATAACCCCAAACAGTCTGAAGCAAGTGTTCACGGGTCATCACTTGTCCAATATGCTTCGCTAAATAATGAAGAAGCTCAAACTCACGATGTGTCAGTTCAATCGTTTCCCCTCTTTTCGAAACAACGTACGCATCAGGATGGATGGTTAAAGAACCAACCGTGATTTCATTGTTCTCATCTTCAGCATTTTGCTGTGCCCCTTGCTGATGTCTTCTTAAATTGGCTTTTACCCGGGCAATAAGTTCACGCGTACTGAACGGTTTCGTCACATAATCATCGGCTCCAAGTTCTAACCCCAATACCTTATCAATTTCAGAGTCTTTCGCTGTCAGCATAATGATAGGCATTTCATACTTCTTCCTGATTTCACGGCAAACTTCCATTCCATCACGATTCGGAAGCATAATATCAAGAAGGACAAGATCAGGCTTGATTTCCTCCGCCATCTTGACGGCTTCGTCTCCATCATACGCACAATGTACTTCATAGCCCTCTTTTTTCAAATTAAACTGTAGTATATCTGCAATTGGTTTCTCATCGTCGACGACTAATATTTTCTTTTCCATGTCAATTGATCTCCTTTAGAAAAAAGTAATGTATCATATAAAGTTGTGATTAGTATAGGATTCTTCCTTTAAATTTATCACTATCTCCATATTAATTCATCTTTAACTCTATCATAACCTTTATTTCATTTCTTTTTGACTATAATCTAAATATAACAAAGGGGACTGACAAATAAAATGATTGTGTCAGTCCCATGCTTGATTACCTATATACAATTACAATACATCCAATGGATTGATAAGAGATCCATTTTTGTAAACTTCGATATGCAGATGGACACCGGTCGATTCACCAGTTGTACCCATGATACCGATTTTTTGGCCTCTTTCCACCGTTTGACCGGCAGAAACTGAAATGGAATCTAAATGAGCATAAATCGTTTTATATCCATTTCCATGATCGATGACCACTTTATTTCCGTAACCGCCATCGTCCCAACCGGCAGAAACGATTCTTCCGTTATCAACGGATTTGATTGTACGATCATCTGGTCGCGCAATGTCGATCCCTTTATGAACTTTACCCCATCTTGGTCCTTGTTTAGAAGAGATGTAGCCGCCATTTGTCGGCCATGCAAAGTTTCCTGAACCCCTGGATGGAGTTGCTTTTGTTCCTTTGATTACAATGTATTTCACTGGATCTTTTAGTTTCTTTTCTTCTTTTACATTTTTCTCGATTTGAGAGCCGTTCACTTCTGTCGTTTCAAACGTAACGGATTTTTCACCATCTTGACCTTCCTGCTTCACTTTCGTATCGCCTTTATTCATAGAAGAGTCTTCCACTACTTCTTTCTCATAGGCAATCTTTTCGATCTTGTTTGCTTCTTTCTTAACAAGAACATGAACAAGTGGCTCATATACAGTTACGTTTAGCTCTGAACCAACTTTCAGGGCATCGTCTTCTTTTAACTCTGAGTTTAACTCCAGCAATTTCCCGGTAGTTAACTGATGCTCTTCTGCAATCGTACCAAGGGCATCACCCTCTTGAACTTTATATTTCTTTTCTTCTAATGTGCCCTTCTTAAGAAGATCTGCTGCTTCCTCAGAAGACATCATTTCTTCAGGCTTTACCTGTATTTTTTTCATCTCTACCTTTTCTTTAAAAGAAACTTCTAATAAACGTGTTTCATTTTCCTTTAAAGCGGGTAAAGAAGTCGATGAAGAATCATTTTTTCGCGTATTCAACTCGTTTAGCTCATCTTCAGAAACATAGTTGAGCTTAAAAGACTTTAACGCTTCTTCAGCAGCCTTTTCGTCTTTTACATAAGCAACCGGTTTATTGTTCACAACTAAAGCAAAAGCATTTGCTTCAACTGATACAGATTCATTTAGACTTTCAATAACCTTTTGATTGTTTGTTTTCGCAGCAGTAAACACATTCTCAGGTATGTACGTTACATCATGATTAAAATCAACCTGATAACCCGAGTACTCCTTCTCGGCCTCAGACAATTTCTTATCTAAAACCGTTTCAACTTCTTCTTGATTCGTAACAGCTCCTACATACTCACTATCCATGTATACATGATAGATGGTTTTCAGATTTTCATCTGTTCCTGTACTCGCTGCGGCTGATGAAAATGTCAAAGTTGTAAGAGCGAGGGTTGTAATCCCTACTCTTTTGACAAATTGGTTTGATCTATGTCGAATATTAAGTTTTTTATATTTTTCTAAAATGGGTGTTAATTTCTCTCCGAAACTCATTGAGTTGCCTCCTATAAACTAAAGCAAAAATCCCAGTTACGCTAGTTCATTAAGCCTAATTTAGTAAAATTCTATTAAATTCGTACTTTACTAATTTACCATAATTCGACGAAATCCGGGACGCAGAATTAAGATTGTAATAAAACTGTATAATTGGTTAGACATCAAAGAAAGCGCTTCAATGGTGTTTTTAGCGTCATAGTGGGAATTGCGTGGGTCTAAAGGTGGATGGGCCGTTGAAACAATGATGGTAAAAATTAGAGGGAATTGATTGTTTTTGTTACATTGGTGTTACAAAAACAAATAAAAAAGTACTACGAGAGTCAAAGTCGTCGCAGTACTTTTTGTAAGATGGCTCAGGACGGAATCGAACCGCCGACACATGGATTTTCAGTCCATTGCTCTACCAACTGAGCTACTGAGCCATATATTTTTAAAAATCAAATATGTAAATGGCGGTCCGGACGGGACTCGAACCCGCGACCTCCTGCGTGACAGGCAGGCATTCTAACCAACTGAACTACCGGACCAAAAATTTTTGCGATAGCAAAATATTTTTCCTTGAATTGCTTTAGCAAAAGTAACTTTCAATAATTGCGATAGCATAATATTTTCACTTAAACTCTCTCTTTTAAAAAATAAAAATGACCCATACGGGATTCGAACCCGTGTTACCGCCGTGAAAGGGCGGTGTCTTAACCGCTTGACCAATGGGCCATGTAGAGAGAAAAAAATGGTGAGCCATGAAGGATTCGAACCTTCGACCCTCTGATTAAAAGTCAGATGCTCTACCAACTGAGCTAATGGCTCTAAGTATATATATAAACACGGATAGCAAGCTTGATCAAAGCCGCTTTCGTGACAACGAAATTAATATTATCACAGGTTGAATGTCGAGGGCAATAGTTTTTTTGGATATATTGTCGAAAATTATTTCTTGGGGAATAATGATGGGGAAATGCACCTGGTTGGCGGTGCATTTCCCCTAATCCGTTTAGGTTAGATTGAAATCCAGTTTATAGATCCTTCCTTTATTAGTACCAATTGATTGTACATAAGGATGTGCACTTTTTATTAATCTAGTTGCGAGGGAAGGCGAAGATATTAATAGAAATTCTCTTAATTGACAGCTGGTTATCTCATTTCCGAATAATAAGTAGTAGTCTTTTAAAGCTTCTATATGACCATTTTTTGACCTTTTCCTACAATTTGGACAGCGCCAATATCCAAACTCTCTTATTAGTGGGAGATGGTCACATTCCTTACAAATGACTCCGGGTAAAATATCATTTTTACTTATTTTATAGGTATCTAGTATAGAAGTGTTTAGTGGGGTATTTCCTTTATTAATTAACCTGATAGTTTTTCTAAGTTCTTTATCTGAAATTATTTGATTATGGAAGTGATTGTGGAGTTGAGTGATTTTATTGGGGAGTGCGGCTGCATGAATTACCGTTTTGCTTAACGCTTCATTATTTGTACTTATAACCGTTTGAGGATTACTTATAACTACCAACCCATGTATGGGAATGAGAAGAAGGTGATTCTTTTTGATCCATTCTTTAAATTGATATTGTTGCCTGTTTATCTGAAGAATGGGATCAGGTAAAGCAATTTCTATACCGTTTTTTGTTTGAATGAATTGATTGAATATAGTATCGAACCTTACCGCCCCGGCTATATTTTTCACTTCCAATAATAATATATAACGATTGGTCAAAATGAGTGTGTCAATCTGGAAGTAGCGACCATTCAATTTAAGGCGGATATCATGGAAAATGAAGTAGTCTTTAGGAGGCAGGTAACCCAATTGGTAGTCATTTGATTTTTCACCATTATAGCCAGCTTGAATTTTTGCGAGGTTTTCCTTTATAAAGGGGATTTTAGGATAGTCTTTTTGTAAACGTCCTAATATTGCTTCTAATTTTAACAGTTTGAGTGGAACTTTTCGCTCGTTAACATTCATTTCATCACTCCAATCTTAGATTTATCCCTAAATACTTCTTCTTTTATTACAAAAATCCTGCTTAATAGGTAAATTTCACCTCCGTTTATTATGTAGATCAATTATATTATCGACTTTCATCTATATATTATCGACTTTTCAAGTATATTATCGACTTTGGTGATATATTATCGACTTTCACACTTTTATTATCGACTTCAATTTCTCCCGCGATTTGAGGCTGAATTCGCACTAAGTTCCAAGAACATTCTACATGGTAGCTAGCACCTTGCAAACCATCCACACTACCATAAAAAAACCCGCCACCAGAGCACCAACACAACGCTCCAACAGCAGATCTCCATCAAAACCAATATTAATAAGTCAAACTAGCAGCTACAACCAATCCCACTACAATCGCAGCTGAGAAAAGGCTGAATCCAACGGCAATATTGCCTTCTTCCACTTTCTTCGCTAAATTCGTCTTAGGTGTTAATACGTACTCAATGATCCAGTAGGCGATGACTTGAGTCGCGATACCGATGAGTCCCCAGATAAAGGCGTCAAGCAAATTCAGGCTGTTAGCCCAGACGGTGTAGATGACGATGGCGAGTCCGATGGCTTTTCCCCATAGTTTGAGGGCTACGGCAATGTTTCCTTCCCTGATTAAGGTAGCTTCTGAGAATTTGGTGGTAAAGGCGAAAACGGTGATTCCGAGGATCATCAGTCCAAGGCCCGTTCCGACGTGAGCCAGAAAGCTGAGTAGTGCTTCACTTGTTATGATTTGCATGAGTTTCTCTCCTTTTTATTTCTCCTGTAACCCTACAGGCAGAAAATATGATTCGTTATCGGTGATGGCGTTACCAGCCCGTATTCCGATTGCACCGGCCGTACCATTAATAATAAAACTGCCGACCATCAAGCTTGCATCCTTTATACCTTCATCCGTCTTAATCGCCGCAACAGGCAGAGGGATGAACTGTTGGTATACAGGAAGGGTCTGCTTATAGGTTTCTTTTTTATCTTCTAAAAGGATCTTGCCTGTCGCTTCCATGATCTTGACCGTATCTCCTTCACGGCCAAATGCAGGCTTTTGAACGTAGGTGATCCCATTCTTCTCGAAATGATCAGAATCTAAGTAGGTTGGAAGAAAGTATTGTTCGATCCATTGATGTTCCTCATCTGTATAGAAGGAACTGCATGCTTCATGAAGACCCCATATAAGTGCTTGAACTCCTTTAGACTGGAGTAAAAAAGCGGAGGGGGTATTCAAGATGGCAACCTTTTTTTCCAATACCATTTGCATCAGATCTAAGCCTACATATTCTTCTGTGAGAGGGTCCCTATCATCAATGAGATGTTCGATAGGATACGTCGGTCGGTACAATACATCGATCCGCTCCCCTTGAGGAGTATAAAGACCACTTTCTCGAATCTGCAGCTGATCCAGGCACACATATTCAGACGGCACACCTGAAAGCTTTTGTAGATATTTTGTTGTCAGGTGATCCTCTTCGTGATCCTGGTGAGAGGTGAAGACGATCTTAGGTTCGCCTTCCCGTTGCAAAGACTTCCAGGAAGATAAGAGTGCCCGTTTTAGCTCTTTCGCTAATCCCGTCTCGAATCCCTCATTAGGATTTGAACACCCAAAATACTGACAAACCTTTTCATTCACATGATAAAGCTCTTTGATAAAGGTTGGGGTGTCGCTATTGAACTCTAATAGCTTGATTTCACCACCACTTACAACGAAATCAAAGCGACCCACAATACATTCTTGAGGAATGGACTTAAATCTTATATAGGCAAGGGATTCCTTTGGAAATCCAAGCTCCAGAAGGGTTTCATCCTCCAGCTCACGAAGCAGATCCGCACTTTTTTGATAAATAGTGTACACTCTTCTGGATGCTTCATGAATCGCTGAAATCGTGTCACGTGATTCCATCTTAATATCCAATAACGAGTACTCCATGTCATACAAATCATGCCAAAATTCCGGAATGCTCTGATAGAAAGAGTTTCTCTTTTCGCGGTGAGAGGCTGTCATATTAACCTCCGAATCCACCTTTGGAGCCGCTTCCGATTCCTGATTTGTAGCTCTTAGAGTACGATTTATAGCTTGAATAATTTTTTAGACTGGATTTATTTTTGAACATTCTACCAGCAAACCAAAAGTAGCCAAAGTGGGGGGAACGGTCGTCATCACAATAATACGTGCCGCTTTCGTCATCCCAATCCCAGTCGTCACAGTCAACATCGGTCGGTTCAGGTGGAAGCTCCTGATTTCCACAGCCGGTCACCGATATCGCCATAACGGATGCGACTACCCCGGCCATCATTTTCTTCGTTTTGTTCATTGGCTTTCCTCCTCTAGCTTATAGCCCGTTGCTTTTACATATAATATATACACATAGCGATCCTCATCGATTTCAGCAGAATCACGTTCCCATTCCACCCCGTCAATATAATAATAAACAGAACCGATGACGCTTAGAATATCGAGATGATAATCATGGTGTTCTATTTTTAAAATCGGGTGGTTGCTTCTTGGATTCAGTTCGCGAATCTCCAGTACCAATCCTTCAGGTGGAAACAGGGGATCCGTAACAGGTTCTTCTTCATATATTTCTACATATAGTATAAATCGATTCCCTTCAATCGCTGAAGAAAGCTGACGATACGTCACACCTTCTTTCACAAAAAATTCGCATTCCCTTCTTGCCAGGATTTGTTCTAATTCGATATCAGGGTAATGAAAGATCGCTTCATACGTTTCGTTGCCTTTTCGTAAACGGTATTCCAGTAAAGGTTGATTCATTTTTTGACTCCAGCCTCCTGTTTTGAAGGATATGATTTCTTTAAATATACGAACCAATGAGGAAAAGGTTTCATTCCTCAGGGATTCATTGGTATTATTGAACTATGATTTTTTCGTAAGGAGGGTATGTATGATTATTTTCCAAAGGCTTTGGAAACAGATTACGAAGATGGACTTCGGTTTCATTCTTCTATTATCCCTGATTATTATCCTGTTGGGAACCTTTGGCAGCCATTTTTTGGAGCCTGAGACATTTCCATCGCTTTTTGATGGGTTTTGGTGGACGATGACGACCTTGACCACTGTCGGATACGGAGATTATTTTCCCGTTTCGGTGGGAGGAAGGTTACTGGGAATCTTCCTATTCATCTTTGGGATCGGTATTATTGGGGTGTTAATCAGTAAAACCGTTGATTCCATTACCACATTTCAGAAATTCAAGAGGGAGGGAAAGTTAGTGTATACATATGAAGATCATTATATCTACATCAATTGGTCAAAGAAAACGGAGAGAGCCATTGAAGAAATTCTTGCTCATGTGCCAGATGCTGAAATCGTGCTCATTGATATGCTTCCCATCACACCCATTGAACATGAGCAGATTCATTTCATCCAAGGAGATCCTTCCGATGAAAATGTTTTACTGAAGGCCAATATCTTTGAGGCAAAACGAGTGGCGATTTTCTCCGATTCAAAAATTGAAGATCCTTCCCTTGTTGATGGGAAAACCTTATTGATTGCGTCTGCCGTTGAGGGATTATCGAAGACTCATGAGAAAGCCGTCCATACGATCGTGGAAGTGTCTGAAGATCGTCATATTCCAAAGTTCCAGCATATTGCTGTAGAGGATTTTATTTTATCGAATGATTCTGTTTCCCTACTGATGGCAAAAGCGACCCTTCATCCTGGAACGACTAATTTATTCAGACAGTTACTCAGTAAACGATACGGCAATAATATTCACGAATTCAAGGTGAAAGAGAATTGGAAGACCATTAAGCAGGCTTCTGAGGAGCTGCTGGAGAAGGGAGCTATCCTGCTCGCTGTGAATGATAATATGGATTTCACCGATGCCATGAATAGGGAGCTGTATGCGGATGATATTCTCTATGTCGTTTGTCATGACAGGGTGTTCGAACAATTAAATCAATAAAAAACTCTCAGCCTATAAATGAGGCTGAGAGTTTTTTTGAATTAAATCGGGCTCCACACACTTCGTACAACATTTGTTTGAGAGCGGTCCGGACCGACTGAAAAGATGGAAAGAGGGATATTAGTTAATTGAGAAACGCGCTCTAAGTAGTGACGAGCGTTCTCTGGCAGATCCGTCAACGTTTTACATCCAGTAATGTCTTCTGTCCAGCCTGGAAGCTCTTCATACACGGGTTCACATTCAGCTAGAATGTTCAGGTTAGCAGGGAATTCTTCCATGACTTCACCTTTGTATTTGTATGCTACACAGATTTTCAAGTTTTCGATTCCAGTCAATACATCGATCGAGTTCAATGAAAGATCCGTTAAGCCACTAACACGACGGGCATGACGTACAACCACGCTGTCAAACCAGCCGACACGACGAGGGCGTCCGGTCGTCGTTCCGTACTCACGGCCTACTTCACGGATTTTGTCTCCTATTTCGTTCGTCAGTTCAGTAGGGAAAGGTCCGTCCCCAACGCGGGTTGTGTATGCTTTTGATACTCCAACTACGTGGTTGATTTTTGTTGGGCCTACTCCAGAACCGATTGTCACTCCACCAGCTACCGGGTTAGAAGAAGTAACAAATGGATATGTACCTTGATCGATATCAAGCATTACCCCTTGAGCTCCTTCAAATAAAACGCGGCGACCGTTATCGATGGCATCGTTCAATACAACGGATGTGTCCACAACGTAGTGCTTAATTTGTTGACCGTACTCATAGTACTCATCCAGGATATCTTCAATATTGAAGCCTTCTGTTTCATAGAATTTTTCAAAAAGGCGGTTTTTCTCTTCCAGGTTACGAGCAAGCTTTTCTTCAAAAGATTGACGATCCAGAAGATCTGCGATACGGATTCCGACACGTGCTGCTTTATCCATATAAGCAGGACCGATTCCTTTTTTCGTTGTACCGATTTTATTGGCACCTTTGCGTTCTTCATCAATTTCATCAAGCTTTAAGTGATATGGAAGAATCACATGTGCACGGTTGCTGATTCGCAGGTTGTCTGTTTTCACATCGCGATCGTGAAGATACTTTAACTCTTTCACAAGAGCTTTAGGATCGACAACCATCCCATTTCCGATAACGGATGTTTTTTCGTTATAGAAAATACCTGATGGAATTAAGTGTAATTTATATGTTTCTCCGTCAAACTTAATGGTATGACCCGCGTTGTTCCCACCTTGGTAACGCGCGATAACTTCTGAATGTTCAGAAAGGAAGTCAGTGATCTTTCCTTTTCCTTCGTCTCCCCATTGCGTACCTACTACTACTACTGAAGACATATTAAGCACCTCCGACGGGAATTAGTATTCCCTCTTTTATCAAACAAACTCATTTTATCAACACTAAAAAGGAAAGTCAATGAAAACACGAACGTTTATATAGGTAATTATATTTATGTTCGTATAAATATATACTTTTTCCTAATAAAACAACTACTTTATGAATTTTATGACAAATAAATACTACTAAACGGTGTGGCTCCAGTGTGGGTGTTATAGCTTTGTTCAATTAACGTATCCATTTCTTACTTTGGTGTTTTTGAAAAAGGGGTAGCGGTTGGTTGATTTCCGCTCCAGGTGCTCGCTTTCCGCGGGGCGTGAGTTGAGCCTCCTCGGGCTTTTGCCCTGCGGGGTCTCAACTTTCCCGCTATTCCCGCAGGAGTCGAGCACCTTCCGCTCCAATCAACTTTCGTAGCATGAGTTTCTTAATTAAGACAAATAAATTCCATACACATTTTAAAACAGCATTTTTCAAAGTGAACATTGCTGATTTTACTATGATTAATGTAACTAAAAATCGATTTATTAGCATCTTCATATAAAAACTATATTTTAAAGAAGCAGTGGTCATGTCCTGTCAGAATATATATAGCGTAATGTTAAAACTTTTGCTAATCTAAAATAAGCATTTTGAATTTTATATACAATTGAATATTGAGGTGACTTTTTGATGATTAAACGTTTTTTTAGCTATTACCGGCCTCATCGTCGGCTTTTTTACCTTGATTTTGCCTGTGCCGTGTTGGTTGGACTTTTAGAGTTAGGATTTCCCATGGCGGTATCGTGGTTTATTGACTCCCTTTTGCCTGATGGGAACTGGAGTACCATTTTGGCTGTATCTGCCGGTCTTCTTGTCCTGTATTTACTCAGTTCGAGTATGCAGTTTGTTGTAAACTATTGGGGGCATAAGCTCGGGATCAATATCGAAACGGATATGCGACGGGAATTGTTTCACCATGTTCAAAGACAATCCTTCCGTTTCTTTGATAATACGAAAACGGGTCATATTATGAGTCGTGTGACAAACGATCTCATGGACATAGGGGAGCTTGCCCATCACGGACCCGAAGATCTGTTCATCGCGGTCATGACCTTCATCGGTGCGTTTTGGATCATGCTCACAATTAATATGGAGCTTGCTCTGGTCGCTATTATTATTGTTCCGTTTCTTGTTTGGCTTATATCGTATTCGAATATTAAAATGAATACAGCCTGGACAAAAATGTACGGAAATATCGCCGATGTAAACAGTCGCGTCGAGGACAGTGTTTCAGGGGCGCGGGTGGTTCAGTCATTCACAAACGAGTCCTATGAAATGGAACGATTCAATGAAAATAATCAATTCTTCCGCAAATCCAAATTGAAAGCCTATAATGTGATGAGCGTGAATTTATCCGGAATCTACATTACGACTCGATTGATGACCTTGATCATTCTCGTTTATGGAGCCTGGTTAAGCTTTTCCGGAGTGCTCTCTTATGGGGAACTCGTTGCCTTTATTCTTTATATCAATGTCCTGTTTAAACCGATCGACAAGATATCAGCCCTCCTTGAGTTATATCCGAAGGGAATGGCGGGTTTTAAACGGTTCACCGAGCTCATGGATATGGAGCCTGATATTGAAAACCGTCCACATGCCATAGAAGTTCCCACTCTACGTGGAGATATTGCTTTTGACGACGTTACATTTGGTTATGAGCCAAACCGTCCGATTCTAAGGGATTTATCCTTTACCATTCAATCAGGACAGACCGTGGCGTTTGTCGGACCTTCAGGTGCAGGGAAAACAACGATCTGTTCATTGATTCCACGCTTCTATGATATAGAAGAAGGAGCCATCACCATTGATGGCATCGATATCAGGGAGATGACGAAGGAATCCCTGCGTGCTCAAATTGGCATCGTTCAGCAGGATGTATTCTTATTCACCGGGACTCTTCGGGAAAATATTTCCTATGGAAAACTTGATGCAACACAGGAAGAAATTGAAGAAGCAACGAGACGTGCCCATCTGACCGATCTCATTGCATCCCTTCCAGACGGATATGATACCCAAATCGGGGAAAGAGGACTGAAGCTGTCAGGTGGTCAAAAACAGCGCTTATCCATCGCCCGTATGTTCCTGAAGAATCCACGAATCTTGATTCTGGATGAAGCCACTTCCGCTCTGGATACGGAAACGGAAGCGATCATCCAGGAGGCTTTGAATGAACTGGCTAAAGACCGGACCACCCTGGTCATCGCCCATCGATTGGCGACAATCCGCAAGGCTGACCGCATTCTGGTCGTGACTGAAAACGGCATTGCTGAAGATGGTACTCATGAAGAACTGCTCTCGAGAGAGGACGGGATCTTCACAAGACTTCATGCTCATCAGCATGCAACCATTCTATAAAAATAAAAAAAAATCCAAGCATCTGCATCTGCAGAACTTGGATTTTTTCTATTAAGCCGGAGCGTCGTCAAATCGCCGCTCGAGATTCACGAATTTATTGTATTCCTTCACAAACGCAAGGGACACATTTCCAACCGGGCCGTTACGTTGCTTGGCAATGATGATTTCGATAATGTTTTTATTTTCCGCTTCTTTGTCATAGTAATCTTCTCGGTATAAGAAGGCTACGATATCAGCATCCTGCTCGATACTTCCTGATTCACGAATATCAGACATCATCGGACGCTTATCTTGACGCTGCTCCACACCACGGGAGAGTTGGGATAAGGCGATGACCGGTACTTCAAGCTCACGGGCCAGTCCTTTTAGGGAACGGGAGATTTCAGAAACCTCCTGTTGACGGTTCTCTCCGGAACGACCGTTTCCCTGGATCAGCTGCAAGTAGTCAATGAGGATCATTCCAAGCCCGTGCTCTTGGGCGAGACGTCGACATTTTGAACGGATTTCACCCACTTTTATACCTGGAGTATCATCTATGAAGATTCCTGCATTGGAGAGACTTCCCATCGCCATCGTAAGTTTTCTCCAATCTTCATCTGTTAAATCCCCTGTTCTAAGATTCTGAGCATTAATGTTCCCCTCTGCGCACAGCATACGCATAACGAGCTGTTCTGCTCCCATCTCCAAGGAAAAGATGGCTACATTTTCTTTCGCCTTAATAGCGACATTCTGAGCGATATTCAGAGCGAATGCCGTCTTACCCATGGAAGGTCTGGCCCCGACGATAATGAGATCATTTCTTTGGAATCCCGCTGTTAAATGGTCCAAATCAGCGAAACCAGTGGAGATTCCTGTTACGTCACCTTTTCGATTTGTAAGGGTTTCGATATTATCATATGTTCTTACAAGAACATCTTTAATATTATGAAAGGCACCTCCATTTTTCCTTTGTGCCACTTCCATAATATTTTTTTCGGCTTCTCCCAATAAAGCATCCACTTCATCTTCCCGGGCATAGCCGTCTGAAGCAATGTCGGTCGCTGTACGGATCAATCGTCTCAGTAAAGATTTTTCTTCCACGATCTTTGCGTAATATTCAATATTCGCTGCCGTCGGAACTGAGGCTGCAAGCTCACTTAAATAAGCGACTCCGCCAACATCTTCAAGCTCTTTCGCTGCTGCAAGCTCCTCTGTCACCGTAATTAAGTCGACGGCTTTTCCCCCGTCGCCCAAATTCAGCATGACATTGTATATTTTTTGATGAGAATGACGATAAAAATCCTCTGGAATCAATATTTCTGATGTGGTCGTTAACGCGCTGGGCTCTAGGAAAATAGCACCTAATACCGCTTGTTCTGCCTCAATATTCTGAGGTGGAATCCGATCCTGGAACACTTCATTCATCTATGCATAACCTCCAATTCAAACTGCGAAGGGGCTTCGCCACGTCTATAGGCATCTGCTGCCTGCGTCAAAATTAACACTTAATCTATATAAAAATAAGAAGTTAGTCCTACCGAAAAAATGTGATCGGGATAATATCCAGATCACATTTTTTATCAAGCTATATTCATTTTAACATGTTTTTCTCAAAATGAAGTTACCAAATTTCGTATATTTTCTCTAAAAAAATCTTACTCTTCTGTTACATGTACCTTTAAGGATGCTGAAACGTCCGTATGAAGCTTCACAGGGACATTCGTATAACCAAGGGCACGAATGGCATCGTTCATTTCAATTTTACGTTTATCTATTTTTAGATCATGTGCCTTTTTTAGCGCATCGGCAATTTGCTTGCTTGTGATGGAACCGAATAAACGACCGCCTTCACCCGATTTTGCTTTCATTTCAACCGTGATATCTTCTAAAGTCGCTTTTAATCTTTTTGCTTCTTCCAATTCTTCCTGAGCCAGTTGCTCTTCTTTCTTCTTTTGACCCTCAAGCTGACCCATGTTTGCATTAGTTGCTTCAACGGCCAAGCCTTTCTTCAATAAGAAGTTATGTGCATAGCCATCTGCTACGTTTTTTACTTCCCCTTTTTTTCCTTTACCTTTAACGTCTTTTAAGAAAATTACTTTCATATCTCTTTTCTCCCTTCAAAATAATCATTTAATGCTTCCTTCAGCTGTTCTTCAGCTTCTGATACAGATGCTTGCTTTATTTGAGTAGCGGCATTGGTTAAATGACCTCCACCGTTCAAGTTTTCCATAATGATTTGTACGTTCACGTCACCTAAAGAACGGGCACTGATCCCGATTGTTTCCGGATCCCGCTTAGAGATGACGAAGGAGGCAATCACTTCATCCATGGTCAATAACGTATCCGCTGCCTGTGCAATAAGAACAGGATCATAAATGACATCATCCTCTGCTTTCGCAATCGCAACGCCTTCACGGAAAAATTTAACCGATTCGATTAACCTTGAACGTTTTATATAGGTATCGACATCCTCTTTCAGAAACTTTTGGACTAATACGGTATCTGCCCCTTGTGCCCTTAAATAGGAAGCAGCATCAAAGGTTCTCGATCCTGTACGAAGTGTGAAGCTCTTCGTATCCACAATGATTCCCGCCAGCAGGGAAGTGGCTTCAAGCATCGTGATTTTTTCATGTTTAGGCTGATATTCCAATAGCTCCGTCACAAGTTCGGCTGTAGATGAAGCATATGGCTCCATATAAACTAGTAACGGGTTTTTAATAAAGTCTTCTCCGCGTCGATGATGATCGATGACGACAACTTTATCCACTTTATTTAGAAGTTTTTCATCAATGACCAAGGAGGGCTTATGGGTATCGACTACGACGAGCACAGTGTCCTCCGTCGCCATCTCAAGTGCTTCCTCAGGGGTGATGAAGCGTTGGTGAAGATCGGAATTTACTTTGATCTCCTTCATCAATCGTTTCACACCATTATCGATTTCATTAAAGTTTAAGACAACGTATCCTTCACGCTGATTCATTTGAGCCACTTTTCGAATGCCGATGGCGGCTCCAATCGCATCCATGTCGGGATGTTTATGTCCCATAATGATGACCTTGTCACTTTCGATCATGATTTCCTTTAGAGCATGGGAAATGACTCTGGCACGTACCCGGGTACGTTTTTCCATTGGATTGGTTTTTCCACCATAGAATTTAACCTTTCCATTGGTTTGCTTAATGGCCACCTGATCTCCTCCACGACCTAAGGCGAGATCCAGGCTTGATTGAGCCAAGGTACCCAGTTCAGGCAGGGAAGATACGCCAGTCCCTACTCCAATACTTAAGGTCAGGGGAACATTTTGCTTGGAAGTGGTATCCCGGACATCATCCAATATACCGAACTTCTCCTTCTCCAATACTTGAAGGATCTTCTCATTAATGACGGCTATGAACCTCTCAGAAGAGACCCGCTTCAAGAACACGCCATACTCTTTTGCCCATTTATTCAGAATGGACGTCACTAAACTATTTAAGCTGCTTCTTGTCTGGTCGTCCATCCCTTGCGTTAATTCATCATAGTTATCTAGAAAGATGATGCCAATATTCGTGCGTTCATCATGATATTGTTTTTCTATTTCTTTTTGTTCCGTGACGTCAAAGAAATAGAGAAGTTTTTCTTTGAGCTTCAATACGACATGATACTTTCTCTCATTAATCGTCACAATTTCTGAATCTACTTCCTGCTTGATTAATGGAACTAGAGATTCTGCCACATCGTAAAGGGATCTTCCAACGACTGTATCTTCATTAAAACAAGAGGCCAGAAAAGGATTCGTCCATTCTATGTAATATTCATCATTGATCAGCATGATCCCAATGGGCATCTCCATTAACGCCTCTTCCCCTACACGCTTTACACGATAGGATAGAGTGGAGATATACTCCTCTGTTTCTTCGTGTGATCTTCTCTCAAAATAGAAAGCGAGAAAATACACGATTCCAAAGACAATCAACCCTATTAACGAAATGATCCATTGGTAAAAGGAAACCGATACTAACAATAGAGCTGTTAATATAGCAAGACCGTACAATGGGTAGCGGATCATTCGCTTATTAAAATAAGATGGCATGATTTCAGCTCCTGGACCTTAAATTTCTATGACTTGTGTTGTAGGCGTTGTCTTAGATCAAATCCTAAGTCAATTATACCTAAAATTCGCACGAGATAAAGAAGAGGAATCGAAATGATTGTAATTAATACCAAAATTCCTTTTGACCATCCTTTTATATGAGCAAAGAAATAGAGGAAAGACAAGCCCTGTACCGCCATCAATGTTTGCAATACATACAGAACATTAAGAAGGGCCGTATAGGCATACGTTCCTTTCTCCGGCTGCAGAATCATGGATAGGACCAAGGTAAGTAAATAATACCAAAGGATACTCTTAGGAAGCTTCCATTCTCTGAATGGTTTAAATACGGGTACATCTCTCCCTAAACGCTTCATGATGGGAAAGTTGATCAGCATAAACAACAAGGCCATTACGACAGCAATTCCCAGGAACAAAGTAGGCATCAAGGTCTGAATGAGATCAATGGAGCTCTCCAGACTTTCCACCAGTCTCTTATCCGGTTCTTGACCAAGCTTCTCAAGTAAAGAATAATAAGCGGCCTTCGATTCAGCTAAGCTATCTTCTATAATATTAACATTGAAAAGTAAGATAGAAAAAACAAAACCAATCACAATATTGATGACAAGTGTGAGACTTGATGCCATAAACAGCCTCATTTTATCTACTTTCGCTTTCACACACCACCCAATCACGACCCCGGTCGTCGCAACCATGAAGGCAACAGGCAGCGCAATCAGCCCTCCAAACAAGAAGGATAACCCTAACGATCCGATCAATACGTAAAAAGAATTCAGTAACGAATACTTAGAACTAAACAGAATAAGAGGGAGGGGCAATACGAAAAAAGCAAGAGTCCCAATAAGTGGAACATATAAAGCCAATAACAATAAAACAGTAAAGATGGCGAGCATAAGCGCACCTTCCGTTAACACACGGGGATTTTTCAATTGAAACGCTCCTTACGATATATTCATGCAATAGCACTATCATATCAATTTTGAAGATAGATTTCATCTTAAGTACTCAAACATAAAGCGGAGGCTGCTTCCCACATAAAAAGAAGGAGGTCCTTCAACACGCTTCTCTTCTTCATCTACTCTAGTATGCACTCACTTTAAAAAGGAGTATACGCAGTAGATGAAGAATGGCAATGTTTCAGGACCACCCTCTAGAGAAAATTAAGAAATTTTAAAACGTTCTATTGAAGTCTGAAGCTCTTGACTTAAGTCTGTTAAGCGTTCAGCTGCTTCTGTAACCGATTGGACGGCCCTTACTTGTTCTTCTGTAGAGGCACTCATTTCCTCGCAGGAAGCAGCCGTTTGTTCTGCTGTAGCGGCCATCATTTGTATCACATTGACCACTTCATCTTTTTCAAGATTGATTTGACCAACTTCCTCATACATTCTTTCTATTTCATCCTGCATGGATTTCATTAACTGTGAGGTTTGGTCAAAAACATGATTGGTTCTTTCGATCACTTCATTTTGGACCTCGAAGGTCTCTTTCGTTTTCACCATTTCGTCAACTGCTTGATGAGAGCCTTGTTGAATTTCTATAATGGTACGTTTAACTTCTTCGGTTGCCTTCACTGACTGATCGGCAAGCTTTCTCACTTCTTCCGCCACGACTGCAAAGCCTTTGCCGTGTTCACCTGCTCTAGCCGCCTCAATGCTCGCATTTAAAGCAAGGAGGTTCGTTTGAGAAGAAATATCCGTGATTGTACCCATGACCGACTCAATCGTCTTCACCTTTGCTTCCAAACTTAAGATGACTTTCTCCATGGAGGAGATGTATTCACTGGAAGAATGGTAGGCATTTTCTAATTCTTTTACCTGGTTTAACCCGGACTGGTTCATGACATCTGCTTGTCCTGCCATCTCAGACATAGCTTTCGACTTTTCATAGACTCCATTAATTCTTGTGCCTAATTGCTCTGTTTGATGATGAGCCCGATCAGAGTCAGCCGCTGATTGAGAAGCCCCTGTCGCAATTTCTGTAACAGCCTTTGCCATCTCTTCACTTGAGGCATTTGTCTCCTCAGAAACCGCACTTAATCCTTCAGCCGAATCCCGGACATTATAGATCGATTGTTGGACGACTTGAATCGTATCTTTCATATTTACGATCATTTTATTTAAATCGGACGCCAATAATCCTGTCTCATCTTTGGAATTAATTTCTGACTGAATGGATAAATCTCCAGTAGAGACATCGGTTACCGTTTTTTGAAGCTGCTTGATTGGTTTAGTGATCTTATTCGAAATGAGCACAATTAACACCAACATGACAGCCAGGGTAATGAGGGCTGTCACGATCAGTAACCGCTCAATTTCTTTGGATGACTGAATCAGATCCTTCATGTTATAGGCAGATCCCACTTTCCAATTCGTCTTAGGTACCGTACTGTACACTAACACTTTTTCATCTCCGTCCAGTTCATACCGGATCGTGTCGGAATCTTTTTCAGAAGTGAGCATTTTGCTGATGAAAGGTAGTTTGGAGAGATCTTCACCTCGCTTAGTCGGGTGGACGATGGCTGTACCATCAAGCCCGATTAAGAACGGATAACCATTATATCCAATGTCCATTTCTGAAACGCGGTCAGTAAGTTTCGTCAAATTAATGTCCACACCGAGAACGCCTACTACTTTATTATCTGATACAATCGCTCTGGAGGCTGTAATGATATATTCCTCCGTTGCAGTATCTACGTAAGGCTCGCTCCAAACCACGCCAGCCCTTACTTCCTCAGCGTTTTTATACCAATCCCTGCTTGTCGGATCAAAGTCATTGGGCAGAGAGACGGATGGAACGATTTTTAATTTCTTATTTGGTGATGCGAAGTAAATAGAAGTAGCTTCCTGATAAAGGCTTAAGTAATTATCAAAATCAGATTGAATATTGGCAAACAGTTCTGTATTTTCACCACCAGATTCTGTTTGCAACTGTGCTTTTGCATAATCTTTTAACGAGTTGGAGATTGAATATTGATCAATACTCTTTTCGTATTGTCCAAGAAAGAGTTGCACTGAATTATTTAGTTCTCCTACGATCCCTTGAGTTTGATCAATAACCTCTTTCTCTGTTTTCATTCTCGTCTGTAAGCTTGTAATCGCAATAATAACGGCTAACGATACCATAAATAAAATGGATATGATTACAATAAGCTTCATTCTAATGGATGATAGAAGAAAACCCTTCTTTCGTTCCACCTGTTTCCTTGTGTTTTTCTTTTTCACATAAATTCCCCCTCTTACTACCAAAAAACTATCTATATATACACTTATTCATCGACATTTTTCGCCATTTCTTTATAGGTACATGGGAATTTACAAGAACAAATGATGCTGGATAGGATAATCGAAGGGTGCTTTGCAGAGGAGGAAGATTCTTATACTCACCCGTTATAAAATGGCATTAAAAAAAAGCAGCAGAGACAAGTCTCTGCTGCTTTTTAATCGATGATATTATTCACCAGTAACGTATGGAAGTAATGCCATTGTACGAGCGCGTTTGATCGCACGAGTCAACTTACGTTGGTACTTAGCGTTTGTTCCAGTTACACGACGTGGAAGAATTTTCCCACGTTCAGATACGAATTTCTTAAGAAGATCTACATCTTTGAAATCGATATGTGTAATTCCGTTTGCTGTGAAGTAGCACACCTTACGACGTCTACGTCCACCTCTACGTCCTCCTGCCATTTGTTTCGCCTCCTATCTTATTAAGATTTTATTATCGTTCTTTTAGAATGGCAGATCATCATCGGAAATGTCGATCGGCTGACCGTCATTTGCAAATGGATCCTCATCTACACGTGTATAGTTGTTGTTATTATTGTTATTGCGTTGTTGATTCTGATTCTGACTATACGGATTTCCTTGGTCGCGTTGACCTCCACCCGAATAGCCCGGACTTCCTCCACGATCGCCTTGATTCGCACTACGCGGCTCTAAGAACTGAACGCTTTCTGCTACAACTTCCGTCATAAACACCCGGCGTCCATCTTGCCCTTCGAAATTACGTGTTTGAATACGACCGTCAACGCCAGCTAAGCTGCCTTTTTTAAGAAAGTTTGCTACATTCTCTGCAGGGCGACGCCATACAACGCAGTTAATAAAATCTGCTTCCCGTTCTCCTGATTGATTCGTAAAACTACGATTGACAGCCAGTGTAAACGAAGCAACAGCCACTCCACTTGGAGTATATTTTAATTCAGGGTCTTTGGTTAAACGCCCTACTAATACAACTCGGTTCATCATCAGAATCAACCCCTTCCTTCTAGTTTACTGTTTCACGTGAAACAGGTGATAGAAGTGTATATCTTAAAAGCGTACGGATTATTCTTCTTCTTTAACAACGATATGACGGATAATATCATCGCTGATTTTAGCTAAACGATCAAATTCGTTAACTGCATCAGAAGTAGCGCTCATCTTAACTAGTTGATAGAAACCATCGCGAAAATCGTTGATTTCATACGCTAAACGACGTTTACCCCAATCTTTTGACTCGATGATTTCCGCGCCGTTAGTTGTTAAAACGTTATCGAAACGCTCAACTACTGCTTTCTTTGACTCGTCGTCAATGTTTGGGCGGACAATGTACATAAGTTCATACTTTCTCATCTGAATGTCACCTCCTCGTGGTCTATGCGGTCCTTTCTTTGTGAAAGAACAAGGAGCAATGCGTTCATTACTCACGAAATAAAATTATAGCATAGGTTATCTATTATTGCAATATGACGTAAAAAAAAGACTAGAATCGGGACTCTAGTCTTTCAATAATGCTTTTTTCGTAAACTTTGTTGCTTTTTAAGAAGCGAGTGCTGGTTGATTTCCGCTCCAATCAACTCTCAGAGAATTTAGTTCTGATGAAATTTCAAAGAAAAATGCATAGTCTCGCCTATTTTTTTCTCAAAACCTACACATTAAAACGGAAGTGAATGATGTCTCCGTCTTTTACGAGGTATTCTTTGCCTTCTAAACGTACTTTTCCGGCTTCACGGGCTGCTCCCATTGTTCCTGCTGCGACTAAATCGTCGTAGAAAACTGTTTCGGCACGGATGAAGCCTCTTTCGAAGTCGGTATGGATGACTCCGGCACATTGGGGAGCTTTCATCCCTTCACGGAATGTCCAGGCGCGGACCTCTTGAACGCCGGCTGTGAAGTACGTCGCCAGTCCTAATAAAGAATAAGTAGCGCGGATCAGCTGATCTAAACCGGACTCTTCAATCCCCAGCTCTTCCAGGAACATCGCTTTTTCTTCATCATCAAGCTCAGCAATTTCAGATTCGATTTTCGCACAGACAACAATTACTTCAGCATTGTCTTCTTTAGCAAATTCACGTACTTTCTGAACATATTCGTTGTCTGAAGGATCGGCAATTTCATCTTCACTTACGTTTGCTACATATAATACAGGCTTTGAAGTCAGAAGGTGAAGCTGTTTCACAAGCTTCATTTGTTCATCAGAGAACTCAACCGTACGAGCCGGCTGCTCTGCTTCAAGAGCTTCTTTGATTTTCACAAGGATATCATGCTCAAATACCGCTTCTTTATCTTTTTGCTTGGCCATTTTCTGAACTCTGGCAAGACGCTTATCCACTGTCTCAAGGTCAGCTAAGATCAATTCCAGGTTGATGACTTCAATATCCGCAATCGGATCTACTTTACCTGAAACGTGTGTGATATTATCATCCGCGAAACAACGGACAACCTGACAGATCGCATCCACTTGGCGAATATGAGATAAGAATTTATTCCCTAATCCTTCTCCTTTACTCGCTCCTTTTACAATCCCGGCGATATCCGTGAATTCAAAGGCAGTGGGAACCGTTTTCTTCGGTTCTACAAGCTCTGTTAATTTATCTAAACGGTGATCGGGAACTTCTACAATTCCTACGTTCGGATCAATTGTACAGAAAGGATAGTTGGCAGATTCTGCACCTGCTTTTGTAATTGCATTAAATAAAGTGGACTTCCCTACGTTTGGTAATCCAACAATACCAGCTGTTAAAGCCATTATAGTCACTCCTCATCTAAATTCTTATCTATTAAAAAATCATGTAAGATCGAAAATAAGTAAACGGTCGAACCTTTCACAATTATAGAGATAATAGAGGGAAAAGACAAGTGGGCACGGCTTACTAAAAAGAGCATCCAATCGACTGAAACCGATTGAATGCTCTTAACCTTGGCAAATTAACCATAGACTGGATTAGGCCAAAAGAAATATGGGTAAAAAAAGAATACTCATTCTTCTTCGCCGCTACTGATGACTTTTTTCATTTTTTTCGCAAAATCTTTTCTGGGAATCATGACGCTGTGGCCGCACCCGACACATTTGATGCGAATATCCATTCCCATACGGATCACTTTCCAGCGGTTCGTTCCACATGGATGGGGCTTTTTCATTTCTACAATATCATTTAAAGTGAATGTCTTGGGCTCCACTGGATTTCTCCTCCTTATTCGCTTTCAAGTTTTCTTTGTTTTTCTTCACGAGGTTGGAGATCTTCCTGATCCTGACGTGAATACATCACCATACGAGGGAATGGAATTTCAATACCATGCTCATCCAGGCATAGTTTAACCTCTTTACGGATCATTCTTGCCATATACCAATGTCTCATCGGAACCGTTTCAGCCACGATTCGAATGACCACATCTGATGCTCCCAGGGTTTGAACACCCAACAGTTCAGGTGGATTCACGAGATCTTCATATTTTTGCGGTAACGCAAGGAGAAGCTCCTGCATCACTTTCTCTGCTTCTTCTATATTTTCTTCATAGGCAATACTGACATCTACGACCGCAATGCTGTTGTGAATGGAGAAGTTCGTTACTTCCGTAATATTACCATTGGGGAAAATATGTAATTCGCCGGTCCAGCTTTTGATCTTTGTCGTACGAAGGCCGATTTCTTCAACAGTACCTTCAGCAGAGCCGATTCGAACATAGTCACCGACTGAAAACTGGTCCTCGAATATAATAAAGAAACCCGTGATGATATCCCGAACAAGGTTTTGTGCTCCGAAACCTACCGCCAGACCGACGATCCCGGCACCGGCAATCAGTCCTTTCACATCAATATCAAGAGTCGATAGAATCGTCATTAAACTAATGAAATAAATCACATAGGTCAATACATTCTCTAATAGCTTTGATAAAGTGGTTTCCCGACGCTCCGTAAATTTAAGAGGTGAGCGGGACCGGACCCTGAACACATTTCGAATGGCTGACCTCCCCAACCTTAGAGCGATATAGGTAATGACCATGATCGCCACTATTTTTATCGCGCCTGATCCCAAGGCAATCCATAATTCATTATCTATAAGTTTTTGGGCTGCTTCACTATCTTTTATTTTGTCTACGGTGTCTTCAACTTTTTTAGTACTCGACATATATACCGAACCTCCACTTATCATTCAATAAGAAGTATTCCTTATTTTATCAACTTTCCCTCTCCTTGTGTAGATATAACCTCATATTACTATAGTTTATAGAAAATTTTTATTTTATGAAAAATCCAACCATATTATGTATGAAAAAAAGAAATCGTCCGTATACTGATAATACTTAGAAAATATGATTATGGCAGTCAAGTCCGATAAAGTATGTTCACTATAGAATTCCCCTTAAACATATCCAAAGGAGTGGAAGCGATGAATCTAAAAAAAGGACTATTTGAACGAAGACCTGAACCCTTTAGAGTCCTTCATCAGGAAGAGCGTGCGGCACAGGATCTTTCCGTTCAATTGTCGTCGATGCTTCCCACTTACTATCGTACAAGACCCATTGTCTTCGTATGTATTGGCACAGACCGTTCAACAGGGGATTCATTAGGCCCGTTAGTTGGAACCTTAATAGAAGAACAAGATATCAAACCATTCCATGTATATGGAACGTTGGATGATCCGATCCATGCAGTAAACCTGGAAGAGAAGCTCAGTCAAATTGCCACTAAACATATCAATCCATTTATTATCGGTGTAGATGCCTGTCTCGGTCGATTAAAAAGTGTAGGCGCCATTCAATTAAGTGAGGGACCATTAAAACCTGGTGCCGGCGTAAATAAAGAGTTACCAGAAGTTGGTGAGATTCACCTGACCGGAATCGTGAATGTCAGTGGATTTATGGAGTTCTTTGTTTTACAAAATACACGTTTGAATCTTGTGATGAAAATGGCAAAGACGATCGCTCAAGCCATTGTGCTGGCAGGCGATTCAGTGGAACGCCGCAACGCCGTCAGTATTGAAAAATGGCGGGAAGAATTGCAGCAATAAAAGGGAGATGATCCAGATACGTTCTGGGTCATCTCCCTTTTCACTAATTACATATACAGCTGGTATGCGTGTATGATTCCTACGACCAATCCCACTACGATGATCCCGGGAAGTAAATTGGCTACTCTGATCTTCGTTACACCGATGAGGTTGAGTCCAATCGCAAAAATCATGATTCCTCCCGTTGAGGTCATCTCTACGATATAGGCATCCATCAGAACTTCTGGTACCCACTGATGAATTTGAGTCGCAAACAGGGCAATGAATCCTTGATAAAGAACGACAGGGACCGCCGAAAACATGACACCAATTCCTAAAGTCGTCGTTAGGATCAGTGATGTAAAGCCATCAATGATCGACTTCGTCAGCAGAACATCATGATCGCCCCTGATGCCGCTATCCAATGCACCTATTACAGCCATTGCTCCAATAACAAAAATTAAGGTAGCTGTGACAAACCCTTGAGATATGGAGGTTTCTTTATTACTGCCCAGCTTCTTTTCCAACCAGTTACCCAAGGAGTTAAGCTTGTCCTCCAGGTTCATCCACTCTCCCCATCCAGCACCGAGTGCCAGGCTGATGATGACAATGAGAAAGTTTTCACTTTTCAATCCCATCTGCAACCCAAGGACGATGACGGCTAAACCAATCGCTTTCATGACAGTTCCCTTCATATCTTCCGGGATGCGATGAAGGACCTTCCCCAGGAGAGTTCCGATGATAATACATACTCCATTTACCAGCGTTCCTAATAGTACCATGACCTTCTCCTTATCTGTCTGAAAAATTCTGATTCCTGCTTTTCAAATGATTATTTCCCAAAGAATAGTGTATCTTCTATGTACCATATGGAAGAGGACTGGCTTAAGTGGTATAAGTATACCTTTTAAGCCAGTCCTTTCCCAAATGGTTACTGCAATAATTCCAAAATGCGATCGAGATCTTCCTTCGAGAAAAATTCGAGCTCAATTTTCCCTTTTTTCTTTGATTGTTTAATCGTAACCGTTGTCCCGAAGCGTTCGCGCAGAAGGGATTCCTGTTCCTGAATAAAGACATCTTTACGCTCTGTCTTTTTTGTTTCACGTGGAACATTCTCATTCAGCTCTTGAATGATTTTTTCTAATTGGCGAACGTTTAATGATTCTTTAAGGATACGATTGACAACCGTTGATAGATTCTTCTTATTTTTCAACCCAAGAAGTGCACGTCCATGTCCCATGGTTAACTTACCTTCTGAAATAAGTTCCTGAATAGGAGCAGGGAGGGATAGTAAGCGAATATGATTGGCAATATGAGGTCTGCTCTTACCCAACCTCTTCGCTAATTCCTCCTGAGTGAGCTTTAGCTTGTCCATCAGCATTTGGTAAGCCGCGCCTTCTTCAATCGGTGTCAGGTCTTCACGTTGAAGGTTTTCTAAAACGGCAAGCTCCATCATTTGTTGCTCATTTAACTCCCGAACCACGACAGGAGCGGATTCTAATTTAGCGGCTTTGGCTGCACGATAACGGCGTTCCCCAACGACAATTTCATACCCTTTGATCGTTTTACGGACAATGATCGGCTGCAGGATACCGTGTTCTAAGATCGAATCTTTTAATTCTTCAATGGCTTGCGGCTCAAAGATCTTTCGTGGTTGATATGGATTCGGCCGTATTTCTTTCAGGCTCACTTCTTGCACGGACTCTTCATTTTGAGTTGTTTGGATATTGGTAAAAAGAGCATTGATGCCCTTTCCTAAACCTTTAGCCATTCGCCGCCACTTCCTTTGCTAGTTCTAAATAAACTTCTGCTCCCCTGGACTTCGCATCATAGATGATAATCGGTTCACCATGACTGGGCGCTTCACTTAAACGAACGTTACGAGGAATAATTGTGCGATACACTTTATCTTGAAAATATTTTTTAACCTCTTCAATGACCTGAATACCCAGATTGGTTCTCGCATCAAGCATCGTAAGCAGCACACCATCGATCATCAGATCATGATTCAGATGCTTCTGAACTAAACGAACGGTACTCAATAACTGACTTAATCCTTCCAGTGCATAATATTCGCATTGGACCGGTATGACGACAGCATCTGAAGCTGTTAACGCATTGATTGTCAATAACCCTAAAGACGGCGGACAATCAATGATAATATAATCAAAATCGTCTTTCACTTTCTCCAACGCTTTCTTTAAACGCACTTCACGGGAAATGGTTGGAACAAGTTCAATTTCTGCCCCCGCCAATGAAATCGTTGCAGGTACAATGGATAAATTCTCAACTTTTGATTGTTTAATGGTTTCTCTGACATCCACATCATCTACCAGCACATCATATATGCACTGCTGGACATCCCCTTTTTCCACACCTACACCACTGGTGGCGTTTCCTTGAGGATCAATGTCTACCAGTAAAACCTTTTTCCCTATATAAGCTAAGCAAGCCCCCAAATTGACGGATGTTGTGGTCTTTCCCACTCCACCTTTTTGGTTAGTAACGGCTACTATTCTGCCCAAGGTTGTCACCTACCTTTTGACTTCCTAAGATTCACTAAATTTTTTACAGTATTCTTCTATTCTATCAAAATTCTTCGATAATTGTCTGTCAATTTTTCAAAAAGTGCAGTGTTTCTAAAAATAGGAAATGACGAACTGTTTACTCGTCATGAATCGATCGTAAACCCTCTGATTCGACAACAAAAAAAGTGAGAAACCAATCCGATATGTTTCTCACTTTTAGACTACGAATCTATTTTTTTTTAGGAATACGGATGGTGAACTGATAGAATTCCTCATGCTCTTCTTCTTCAGAGTCCAGATTGATTCCGCTGTCTGATACCATGGAAAGCGATTGACGAATCGTATTCACAGCTATTCTCATATCCTTACTGAAGGCTTTTCGTTTCGGTTTTGGCTTTTGAGTCGTTCCTTCTTGCATTTTCACAACCCGGTCTTCGGTTTGTTTGACATTCAAACTTTTTTCAATGATTTCCTGAAGGAGCTGGATCTGCTTTTCAGCATTCTTCAGAGGAATCAAAGCCCTGGCATGACGTTCTGTTATTAGTTTATCCAATAAGGCTGATTGAATTTCTTCTGGAAGCTTAAGGAGACGAAGCTTGTTCGCCACAGTCGATTGTCCTTTTCCTAAGCGTTGAGCAAGGGCTTCTTGAGTTAAATCATGTAACTCCAACAGTTTTCCATACGCAATGGCTTCTTCTATAGGAGAGAGTTCTTCCCTTTGTAAGTTTTCAATTAATGCAACAGATGCTGTTTCTGTATCATTAAGATTCTTTACAATGGCCGGTACGGTGTCCCAGCCAAGCTTCTGAACAGCTCTGTATCGACGTTCACCTGCAATGATTTCAAACTGCTCATCATCATATTGTCTAACCACAATCGGTTGGATAATACCATGGGTATGAATCGTTCTGGATAACTCTTCTATCTTTTCATCATTGAACACTGTTCTTGGTTGAAAGCGATTAGGGATGATTTGTGAGACGGGTATCTTTTTCACTTCATCTCGATCTTCTTCCACTACATTTGATTCTTCAGATTCAACATCTTGCTCCTTTTCACCTAGGCCAAAAAAACGAGAGAAAGGATGCTTCATCTTCCTACACCACCTTTAAGAAACTCCCTTTATTAATATTCTCTAAAATATGACCAGTTCCTGCCTATGCTGAGATTTTCAAAGCTTGATCATTGACATCACGGCAGGAGAACCATTCATATTATTATAACGGTAATTTATTGGGTGTCCCAGGTTTTCTGGGATATTTGTTAGGTGTTTCTTTCACTTTGTCGATCTTCACGATATTTCTTTCACTTTCCTCTTCCGGTAAGACGAATGAATACATTTTATCCGTTTGTCCACCCAGCATGCCAATTGCTTTCTTCGCATTGGATAGCTCCTCTTTCACGTTTGAAGCCTTCATCGCTACAAATAAGCCGCCCTTTTTAACAAGTGGCAAACATAATTCACTTAAAACAGACATTCTGGCAACGGCTCTTGCTGTAACCATATCATACTTTTCACGATGAGCCTTGTTTTTACCAAAAGTCTCAGCACGATCATGATAGAAATTCGTGTGATCAAGCCCTAACTCATCTGATAAATGGTTTAAGAACGTAATCCGCTTGTTCAAGGAATCAACAATTGAGATATGTAAGTGTGGGAAGCATATTTTAAGAGGGATACTCGGAAAACCGGCTCCTGCCCCAACATCACAAAGAGTTGTCACCTCGGTGAAATCAACATAAAAAGCTGCACTGATCGAATCGTAAAAATGCTTTAAATAAACATCTTCCTTTTCAGTGATGGCCGTCAGGTTCATTTTTTCATTCCATTCAACCAGCAATTCATAATAGCGCTCAAACTGATTTAATTGCTCAGGAGAAAGGGAGATCCCCTTCTCCTCAAGCATTGATTGAAATTCATTTACATTCATGAAATTATCCTTCCTTTACCTCTATTGATCACCTGATACTTTTGCGATTTTCCCTTGCTCGATATAGACGAGTAAAATAGAGATGTCTGCAGGATTCACTCCTGAAATCCGGGAAGCCTGTGCAAGAGAAAGGGGCTGGACCTCGATTAATTTCTGTCTTGCTTCAGATGCTATACCGCTAATGGCACTGTAATCAATGTTTTCAGGAATTCTTTTGTTTTCCATCTTCTTCATTTTATCGACCTGTTGAAGAGATTTTTCAATATAGCCTTCATATTTCACTTGGATTTCAACCTGTTCCTCTACATCGGGATCAAGCTCGATTTCATTTGGAACGAGTGATTTAATGTGACTATAGTTCATTTCAGGGCGCTTCAGAAGATCCGCTGCTAATATGCCGTCTTTCAGCTCACTGCCGCCCGCTTCACGGATAACGGCCTGTGTTTCGTCAGTAGGCTTGATGCGGATTCCTTCCAGGCGTTTTTTCTCTGAAAAGATCGCTTCTTTTTTAGCTGTAAACCGTTCGTATCGATCATCGGAGATTAATCCTATTTTATGACCGATATCAGTCAGGCGAAGATCGGCATTGTCATGACGAAGCAACAGGCGATATTCAGCACGGGAAGTCAATAGACGATACGGTTCGTTCGTCCCTTTTGTCACAAGATCATCGATTAAGACCCCGATATACGCATCAGAGCGGCTTAAGATAACCTCTTCTTTAT
This sequence comes from Rossellomorea sp. NRS-1567, assembly GCF_050467885.1. Lineage (NCBI taxonomy): Bacteria > Bacillati > Bacillota > Bacilli > Caryophanales > Bacillaceae > Rossellomorea > Rossellomorea sp. NRS-1567. The sequence continues at coordinate 115,021 of NZ_JBITPL010000005.1, forward strand.
CCAGGGCACGGCACGCAGCATTGATCCCCGCCATCAGACCTTGTCCAGCTGCTTCTTCATAACCGGACGTTCCGTTGATTTGTCCCGCTGTATAAAGATTTTTTATTTTTTTCGTTTCAAGGGTCGGCCATAATTGAGTAGGTACGATGGAATCATACTCAATGGCATACCCGGCACGCATCATCTGTACTTTCTCAAGACCCGGGATGGTTTGAAGAATCTTTTGTTGTACGTCTTCAGGTAAACTCGTTGATAATCCCTGTACATAGACTTCTTGTGTGTTTCGTCCTTCCGGCTCCAAGAAAATCTGGTGACGCGGTTTATCATGGAAACGCACGACTTTATCCTCAATGGAAGGACAGTAACGCGGTCCTGTTCCTTTAATCATTCCAGAATACATCGGAGAACGATGCAGGTTGTCATCAATCAATTGATGAGTGTGTTCGTTCGTATACGTTAACCAACATGGAAGTTGATCGGTAATATATTTCGTCGTTTCATAGCTGAAGGCACGGGGAACATCATCCCCTGGTTGAATTTCTGTTTTCGAGTAATCGATTGTCGAACTATTCACTCGCGGTGGTGTCCCTGTTTTGAAACGAACAGTATCAAAGCCCAACTCATGTAAATGATCAGAAAGTCTAATGGAAGGTTGTTGATTATTAGGACCGCTTGAATATTTCAGATCTCCTAATATGATTTCACCACGCAGGAATGTTCCGGTTGTGATAACGACTGTTTTGGCGCGGTATGCAGCACCCGTCATCGTTACGACACCTTTACATTCATCATCTTCAACAATCAATTCCTCAACCATTCCTTGAAGCAAGGTCATGTTCGGTTCATTTTCGATCGTACGTTTCATTTCATGCTGATAAAGGAATTTATCCGCCTGAGCCCGTAATGCCCGGACAGCCGGACCTTTTCCTGTATTCAACATTCTCATTTGAATATGTGTTTTATCTATATTACGCCCCATCTCTCCACCAAGAGCGTCAATCTCTCTTACAACGATCCCTTTCGCCGGTCCCCCAACAGATGGATTACATGGCATAAAGGCGACCATATCCAAGTTAATGGTGACCATTAACGTTTTAGCTCCCATACGGGCCGAAGCAAGTCCTGCTTCAACTCCGGCATGGCCAGCACCAATGACAATGACATCATATTGCCCTGCGTCATATTGCATGGTTTATTTTTTCCTCCTTGTAGGACCTTGAATTCAAAGTCCACATTATAATAGTATTTATTTCCCTAAGCAGAATTGAGAAAAGAGCTGATCAATCAGGCTTTCATGAACGCTCTCTCCAATGATTTCACCTAAAAGCTCCCACGTCCTGATTAAGTCAATTTGAGCGATATCGATGGGAGTGCCCATTTCTACGCTATTGATGGCTTCATTAATCGAGAGGGAAGCTTGATTGAGCAGAGCAATGTGACGGCTATTGGACACATATGTCATATCCCCCGATTCAATGGAACCTGCAAAGAATAAAGAAGAAATGGCTTCTTCCAGTTCATCGATCCCTTGCTCTTCAAGTAAAGCCGTTGTGACCAGCTGATGATTTTCCGCCAGTTTTCTTACTTTATCAATATCAATCTTCTGAGGCAGATCCGTTTTGTTCACGATGACAATAACGTCCATTCCTCTTACCGCTTCGAAAAGCTGTTCATCTTCAGGAGTCAATTCGTCCGCATAGTTGAGTACGAGTAAAATTAAATCCGCTTCTTTCAATACTTGTCGTGATCGTTCCACACCGATTCGTTCTACAATATCCTCTGTTTCACGAATCCCGGCTGTATCAACCAGACGTAACGGAACACCGCGTACATTCACGTATTCTTCAATTACATCCCGGGTTGTCCCAGGGATATCGGTTACGATCGCCTTGTTTTCATGAACAAGACTGTTCAATAGAGAGGACTTCCCTACATTTGGCCGTCCGATGATCACGGTAGAAAGACCTTCTCTCAGAATTTTCCCCTGCTCTGATGTTCGGACCAACTTGTCAATTTCGTCACGGACGTGTTTGGATTTCTCCAATAGTACGTGATGCGTCATTTCTTCTACATCATCATACTCCGGATAATCGATATTCACTTCTACATGAGCCAGTGTTTCAAGAATTTCCTGACGAAGCTTTCGAATCAAATTGGAAAGTCGGCCTTCCATTTGATTAAGGGCTACATTCATCGCCCGATCGGTTTTTGCCCGAATAAGATCCATCACCGCTTCTGCCTGGGATAGGTCAATTCGTCCGTTCAAGAACGCCCGTTTCGTAAATTCACCCGGCTCTGCAAGGCGGGCTCCATTTTTCAATACGAGCTGCAATACTTTATTGACCGACACAAGTCCTCCGTGGCAGTTAATTTCTATAATATCTTCACGGGTGAATGTTTTTGGTCCCCTCATGACAGAAACCATGACTTCTTCCACCACTTGCTCTGTGTCCGGATCGATAATATGTCCATAATGAATGGTATGAGAAGCAAATTCTTTCATAGAACTTCCTTTCATACCTTTAAAGACCTTATCACCGATATCGAAGGCTTGATCACCGCTTAAACGCACGATCGCAATCGCCCCCTCACCCATCGGAGTGGAAATAGCAGCAATTGTATCAAACTCCATTGTATTCACCTCTCTTATTTCTTAGTTGATCTATTTATAAATGAATTATAGTAGAGAGCAAAGTTTCCCCAAATTATTAGAATATCACAATCCTATTTAATACTAAAGAAAGGAAACCCTCTATTCGTCACCAAATAATGTTATCCACACAGATAACACTTCATCTCTATTATTTTAACTTATCCACATGTGAATAACAATAAACCGGGATGAAAATAAGAATCCACAGGGTTGCGACGCGGCGACATGGGAAGGAATTTATCGGGGTTGCCTGGATTGCAAAAAAAACGATCCCCCGAAAGGAATCGTCTCTTATTTATTTTGGAGCAATCACAATATAACGATTGGGTTCTCTGCCTTCTGAATGTGTATCAACAGTAGTCGAATCAACTAATGCTGTATGAATCACTTTTCGTTCATAGGAAGGCATGGGTTCTAATGAAACGGAACGATTTGTGCGCAATGCTTTCTCTGCTAATCGTTCCGCCAGGTTTGTTAACGTTTGCTTACGTCTTTCACGATAGTTCTCCGCATCTAAAAGGATGGTAATGAACTGATCGGAAACCCGATTGGCAATCAGTTGAGTTAAATGTTGAAGAGCATTCAACGTTTGTCCTCTTTTTCCTATTAATAGAGCCATTTTTTCACCGGAAATGTTGAACTCAACATCTCTTCCGTCTCTTTTCACTTCGATGGAAGCGTTCACTCCCATTTTATGTGCAACAGATAGAAGAAAATCTTTCGCTTCATTTACCGGATCCATCGCTTTTTTGACTTGAACGACAGCAGGTCTTCCACCAAACAATCCGAACAAGCCTTTTTTACCTTGATCAATGACGTCAATTTCTGCTTCTTCTTTGGTGATATTCAGTTGAGACAAGGCTGATTCAATGGCTTCTTCCACCGTTTGACCAGTTGCTTCTACTTCTCTCACTTTTTCTTTCCTCCCGAATTCCCACCAGCTTTAGCGGTTTGCGCTTCTTTGATTTCAGGTCCTTTAATGAAATACGTTTGAACAATCATAAATAGATTTCCGACTACCCAGTAAAGGGATAGAGCTGCAGGGAAGTTAATCGCAAAAATGATGATCATGACCGGCATGATATAAAGCATCATCGCCATTTGCGGATTTTGATTCGCTGTACCCGCCATCATTAATTTCTGTTGGATAAACGTCGTTATACCTGCTACTAAAGGTAAAATATAGTACGGATCCGGGTTACCAAGATCGAACCACAGGAAATTATGAGCTTTAATTTCTTCTGTTCTCACGATCGCATGGTAGAAACCAATTAAGATCGGCATTTGAACGATCAACGGGAAACAACCCGCCAGCGGATTAACCCCGTGACTTTGGAATAAAGCCATCGTTTCTTGTTGAAGCTTTTGTTGAGTTTGTGCATCTTTAGAGCTATATTTTTCACGCAGCTTTTTCATTTCCGGTTGCAAAGCCTGCATGGCTTTTGAATTTTTCGTTTGTTTAATCATTAATGGCAGAATCGCTAAACGAATGATCAATGTAACAATGACAATGGCCAATCCATAAGAACCGCTCATGAACTCAGCTACCATTGTAATTAATTGTGATAAAGGATAGACAATATATTCATTCCATATTCCGCTACTCTCAGGTGTTATAGGCTGATTATATTCCGTACAACCTGATAGTATAGCCATTAGCCCAATGATTCCCATCAGGGCTATCATTCTCTTTTTCACCCTTAATTTCCTCCCTACTAATATCTTTCAAGTTAAATGTAAAACAAGTCTCTCTACTTAAAAAGTACAATCTCTCGTATTGTAACATCTTTTCATAAGCTTGTGATGACGAAACCTGTCAATATCGTAAAATGTTATGACTTCTTTCTAACATGTTTTCCATTAGAGGATCTTTTCAACACTTTTCCTCTTTTCAGCACATGGGTGAGGCTGCCCTTCACCTCATGGAAATTCATTTCGGCCGCCGGTTTTCTGGCGATGATTAAGTAATCGTACTGATCTTTTACATCTTCTTGTAGTTCTAAGAAAGCCTGTCTGACATATCGTTTAATTTGGTTTCGACAAACAGCGTTTCCGATTTTCTTACTCACGGAGATTCCAATTCGAAATGGTTGAGGCTCCTCTTTCTTCAATAGATATAAGACGAATTGCCGATTGGCAAAGGATGTTCCTTTTTTGAAAATCTCCTGGAACTCTTTATTCTTCTTCACTCTCTGATCTTTCCGCATTGACCACACCTAATTTTCATTTTTGTCTTGATGTATCCTCGACATTATTGGCTCATTCATTTGAAATTATAAGTAATTTTTCTCTTAAAACAAAATACGAACGAGCCAAATCGTCTTTTCACTTGGGATAAAGGAAAAAAAAGACCACTGAGTCAGTTCAGTGGTCTAGGCAGATAATACTTTTCTTCCTTTGCTACGACGACGAGCTAAAACATTACGTCCGTTTTTAGAGCTCATACGTGCACGGAAACCGTGGTTCTTTTTTCTTTTACGATTATTTGGTTGAAACGTTCTTTTCATCTATGACACCTCCCTGAAGGATATCTTTATAAAAGTTAAAGACATTCCTCACTATTATAAAGACGGTACCCATTAAAAGTCAACACTCATATTATTTTTCTTTTTAATTGTTATTTCGGAAATCATTTTAAAGTCTTTTCGCTCTTTACTATTAGCGTGTAGTGGTTGATTTCCGCTCCAGGTGCTCGCTTTCCGCGGGGCGGGCGGTGAGCCTCCTCGGAGCTTCGCACCTGAGGGGTCTCACCTTCCCGCTATTCCCGCAGAAGTCGAGCACCTTCCGCTACAATCAACAAAATTATTTACTATACTTTTTCCAAAACCAATTTATTAAAATCTATGAAAAATGATCATGTACTAATTATTAGGTCCATTTGAACGATTACTTCTACTTCGAATAACTCATCTCCCTGTTTGATCTTTCTCCTTCTACAAATCTTATTTTATTTCTCTATCAAACCTGCCTGTGGATAGGATTCGACACGTTTTTAATTTATCCACAACACATACTGACAACTTTTTCACAAGTTCTTGGGTTGTGGACAATTTCATTCCACAAGGGGTGGGGGCTTGTGGATAAAATTTAAAAAGCATTGCACCGCTAAGGATATTTTGATATGATTATTGTGTTTTCACTCTTGATAACTAGGTTTACGGAAATAACTTATCCACAAAATGTGGATATCATGTGGGTAACTTATACAGAGGGTTTGTAAAACGTTGTCCACAAGTGGTGGATATTGTCGAAAAACCATTTTCTTTCCTTATTATATATATTTTCCACATTCATTGTTTTGTATTTTTATAAAATAGCGAGAGTTTACGGATTTTATAGCATGTAATTGTTGTACAGATGTTATACAAACTGAGAAAAGGAGGGATCAGGATTGGAGAATATCGGGGATCTTTGGAGCAAAGCCTTAGAAAGCATCGAAAAAAAGATAAGTAAACCGAGCTTTGATACTTGGTTAAAATCGACTAAGGCACATTCCATTCAAGGTGACACACTTGTCATTACAGCTCCAAATGAATTTGCACGAGATTGGCTGGAAGGACGCTACTCTCAATTAATCTCCGGGGTTTTGTATGATATTACGGGCGAAGAGTTGGTCGTGAAATTTATCATTCCACAAAATCAGGAGCCGGAAGAATTTGATATTCAATTACCGCCAAAGAAGTCGATGAAAGACGACGAGCAACAGGATATCAATCAAAATATGCTGAATGCAAAATACACATTCGACACCTTTGTTATCGGTTCGGGCAACCGTTTCGCCCATGCCGCATCTTTGGCTGTGGCTGAAGCACCTGCAAAAGCCTATAATCCCTTGTTTATTTATGGTGGAGTAGGACTAGGAAAAACTCACTTAATGCATGCGATCGGACATTATGTACTGGAGCATAATCCTGCTGCTAAAGTGGTTTATCTATCCTCTGAGAAATTCACAAACGAATTCATTAACTCCATTCGTGACAATAAAGCAGTCGATTTCCGCAATAAATACCGCAGCGTTGATGTTTTATTAATAGATGACATTCAATTTTTAGCAGGAAAAGAACAAACGCAAGAGGAATTTTTCCATACTTTTAATACCTTACATGAAGAAAGCAAGCAGATTGTCATTTCAAGTGATCGGCCACCAAAAGAAATTCCGACACTCGAAGACAGACTTCGTTCACGATTTGAATGGGGACTTATTACAGACATAACTCCTCCAGATCTCGAGACGAGAATTGCTATTTTACGAAAAAAGGCAAAGGCTGAAGGATTGGACATTCCAAATGAAGCCATGCTTTATATAGCTAATCAAATCGATTCAAACATTCGTGAGTTAGAGGGCGCTTTAATCCGGGTTGTTGCGTACTCTTCTCTTATAAATAAAGATATTAATGCTGATCTGGCAGCCGAAGCTTTGAAGGATATCATTCCAAGCTCCAAACCACGGGTTATTACCATCCAGGAAATTCAACGTGTCGTTGGGGAGCACTTCAATGTGAAGCTCGAAGACTTTAAAGCGAAGAAACGAACAAAGTCCATCGCGTTTCCACGACAGATCGCTATGTATCTATCCAGGGAGATGACGGATTCTTCACTTCCAAAGATCGGAGAAGAGTTCGGCGGCCGGGATCACACGACCGTCATTCATGCTCATGAGAAGATCAGTACATTGCTGGGGGCGGATGCGCTTCTTCAGCAGCAATTGAAAGAAATTCGTGAGTCTTTAAAGAGTTAATCTTACACACAAAAAAACTGGATAATGTGAATAACTAAGACAAACTAGCACACAGTCTGTCCACATGTGGATAGGCTGTGTTTACGTTGAATTCACACACTTATCCACATATCAACAGGCCCTACTACTTCTATTACTATTTTTAAATAAATTATTAGTATATGATTCAGTCCATAAAATTATGTGCAAATTGGAGGAATAAATCATGAAATTTGTTATTCAAAGGGACTATCTTGTCCAAAGTGTTCAGGATGTCATGAAAGCTGTAACGTCAAGAACAACGATTCCCATTCTTACCGGAATAAAAATCATTGCCACTGAAGATGGCGTAACATTAACAGGCAGTGATTCAGATATTTCAATCGAGTCCTTTATTCCAAATGAAGAAGAGGGTTCAGACATTGTTGAAATCATGGAAACTGGAGGAATTGTTCTTCAGGCTAAGTTCTTCAGTGAGATTGTCAAGAAATTGCCTAAAGATACGGTGGAAATTGAAGTTCAAAATCATTTCCAAACCGTTATTCGTTCAGGGCAGGCAGAATTTAATTTAAACGGGTTAGATCCAGAAGAATACCCGCATCTTCCTCAGATCGAAGAAGGGAACGGGATCAAAGTTTCGACTGATCTCCTGAAAACGATGATTAGACAAACTGTATTCGCAGTGTCCACCTCAGAAACACGCCCCATCTTGACAGGTGTAAACTGTCAGATTGAAAATGGGGAACTGAGCTGTATTGCAACAGATAGTCACCGACTTGCGATGAGAAAGGCACCGATTGAAACCAATAATGATGCTTCTTACAATATTGTGATTCCAGGAAAAAGCTTAAACGAGCTGAATAAAATCCTTGATGATACAGAAGAGCCTGTTGAAATCGTGATCACTGAAAATCAAGTGCTATTCAAAGCGAAACATCTACTATTCTTCTCAAGATTATTAGAAGGGAATTATCCTGATACCAGTCGATTAATTCCTTCTGATACAAAAACAGAGCTAACGCTTAATACGAAAGAATTTTTACAAGCGATAGACCGTGCGTCGCTACTTGCCAGAGAAGGAAGAAACAACGTAGTGAAACTTTCAACTCTGGATGGCGGCATGATTGAGATTTCATCTAACACACCGGAGATCGGGAAAGTAATCGAACAGGTGAAAAGTCAATCCATTGAAGGAGAAGAACTGAAGATTTCCTTTAGTGCAAAATATATGATGGACGCATTAAAAGCCATTGAAGGTACAGAAATCTATGTAAACTTCACCGGGGCCATGAGACCTTTCGTATTGAAACCACTTCATGATGATTCCATTCTTCAACTGATTCTTCCAGTAAGAACGTACTAATGAATAGACAAGAGCCGATGCCTTTCACATGTGGTATTGGCTCTTTTTCTACACTTTATCTGGTAATTGAAGGAATCCCTCTCGTCGATTGCTTTCAAAAATAGCGTCTATTCAATGAAGAATCCAATGATAACAAGGACAAATGGCTCTATGAGTCCTTGCTGATTTTTCGTTAGTTGTGACTTAACTCCATTTAGAGTAAAATAAGATATTAGAGACTTTATACGGAAAGTAGTGATTTTAGTGGCGAAAGAGATCACCATTGAAACGGAAATCATCACGTTGGGACAATTCCTGAAGCTAGCTGAAGTAATTCAGTCCGGCGGGATGGCAAAGTGGTTCTTAAGTGAATATGAAGTATACATAAATGGCGAACAAGACCAAAGAAGAGGAAGAAAACTCACAATTGGTGACACAATTGAAATTCCCGAAGTAGGAGTATTTGTGGTTGCTGGAGAATAATAAAGGGTGTTATTTCCATGTACATTGAACAATTAGAATTAAGAAACTATCGAAATTACGAATCAATCGACGTGAGTTTCGAAAATAAGGTGAACGTAATTCTTGGAGAGAATGCTCAAGGAAAGACGAATATTATGGAGTCTATCTATGTACTGGCAATGGCTAAATCCCACCGGACCTCAAATGATAAAGATTTAATCCGTTGGGACGAGGAATATGCTAAAATAAAAGGTAGGATTCAGAAATATAACGGTGCGTTACCATTGGAGCTTATCCTCTCGAAAAAGGGAAAAAAAGCGAAAAGCAATCACCTTGAGCAATCTAAATTAAGTCAATATGTCGGCAATATGAATGTTGTCATGTTTGCGCCTGAAGATCTCCATTTAGTAAAAGGGAGCCCTCAAGTAAGGCGTCGTTTTATTGATATGGAAATCGGTCAGGTTTCTCCTGTTTATTTACATGATATCAGCCTTTATCAAAAAATATTACAGCAACGGAACCATTATCTGAAACAATTGCAAACGAGAAAACAAAAAGACCAGACCATGCTGGATGTCTTGACGGAACAGTTCATAGAGATGGCTGTGAAAATTACGAAAAAGCGCTTTGAATTCGTTCAGCTATTAGAAAGTTGGGCAAAACCGATCCATTCCGGGATTTCAAGGAACTTAGAAACCTTAGAAATCGTATATAAACCGTCTTTAGATGTATCAGATAATCAAGAATGGTCAAAAATGGTAGATATATATGAGCAGAAATTTGATGGTATCCGCGAGCGGGAAATTGATCGCGGTGTGACCCTGATTGGACCACATCGGGACGATCTTCAATTTATTGTGAATGGACGGGATGTTCAAACATTCGGATCGCAGGGGCAGCAACGGACAACGGCCCTCTCTGTGAAGCTTGCAGAAATTGAGCTGATTCATTCTGAAATCAAAGAATATCCCATCTTACTTCTTGATGACGTCTTGTCAGAATTAGATGATTATCGACAGTCACATTTATTAAATACCATCCAGGGAAAAGTTCAAACCTTTGTCACGACGACAAACGTGGATGGGATTGATCATCAAACCTTAAACGAAGCGACTACTTTTGAAGTGGAAGCCGGATCAATGAAAAGATTGAAATGAGGTGTTACCTTGTACATACATGTTGGAGAAGATGTCATGGTACGTACAGATGAAATCATCGCTATTATTGATCGAGACACCGTTCAATTTTCAGAAGAAATTCAACACTTTTTAAAAACGAAAGATAAAAACCTTTGTAATCTTGCAAAGGGTTCATATAAATCTCTTGTGATCACGTCGAATCAGTTGTATCTTTCACCACTGGCATCAAGTACGTTAAAGAAACGATCAAAGAAATACTCAAACTATGAGAATTTATTATAGAAATATAAAGCCCTGAGGTTAGAAAGTGTAGGTGAATCAGTATGGCTATGGAACAAAAACAAGGTCAATCCTATGATGAAAATCAGATTCAGGTTTTAGAAGGATTAGAGGCCGTTCGTAAAAGACCTGGTATGTATATTGGATCAACAAGCGGAAGAGGTTTACATCATTTGGTGTGGGAGATTGTTGATAACAGTATCGATGAAGCGTTAGCCGGTTACTGTAATGAAATCGAAGTCATTATCGAAGAGGATAACAGCATTACTGTTACAGATAATGGCCGTGGTATCCCTGTCGGTATTCACGAAAAAATGGGACGTCCTGCCGTTGAGGTAATCATGACGGTCCTTCACGCCGGTGGTAAGTTCGGCGGCGGTGGATATAAAGTATCAGGAGGTCTCCACGGAGTTGGGGCATCAGTAGTAAATGCTCTTTCCACAGAACTTGAAGTCCATGTTCATCGTGATGGAAACATCTATTATCAAAAATTCGAAAAAGGTGTTCCGAGCTTCGATCTTAAGGTGATCGGAGAAACAGAAAAGACGGGAACGATCATTCACTTCACTCCAGATCCTGAAATCTTTACTGAAACGACGGAATACGAATATGACATACTTGCAAACCGTATTCGCGAACTGGCTTTCTTAAACAGAGGGATCCAAATCAGCATTGAAGATAAGCGCGGAGAAGGGAAACGAAGAGATTACCATTATGAAGGTGGAATTAAGTCCTACGTTGAACATCTTAATCGTTCTAAAGAAGTCATCCATGAAGAACCAATCTACATTGAAGGCGAGAAAGATGATATTACGATTGAAATCGCCATTCAATATAACGATGGTTTCGCAAGTAATCTCTATTCCTTCGCCAATAACATCCATACTCATGAAGGTGGAACCCATGAGTCCGGATTTAAAACGGCTTTAACGAGAGTCATTAACGACTATGCCCGAAAAAATCACGTGTTTAAAGAGAGCGATGCGAATCTTTCAGGGGAAGATGTTCGTGAAGGATTAACAGCGATCATCTCGATTAAACATCCTGATCCCCAATTCGAAGGTCAGACAAAAACAAAGCTCGGAAACTCAGAAGCAAGAACGATTACCGATTCCCTTTTCTCCGAGCATTTAGAAACATTCTTACTTGAAAACCCGGTTGTCGCTCGAAAAGTGGTAGAAAAAGGACTAATGGCTGCACGTGCCCGACTGGCTGCGAAAAAGGCAAGGGAGCTTACCCGTCGTAAGAGCGCCCTGGAAATCTCCAGCTTACCTGGTAAATTAGCAGACTGTTCTTCTAAAGACCCAAGCATCAGTGAAATCTACGTGGTTGAGGGTGACTCAGCCGGCGGATCTGCTAAACAAGGCCGGGATCGTCACTTCCAAGCCATCCTTCCCTTGCGTGGTAAAATCATCAACGTAGAAAAAGCACGTCTGGATAAGATCCTTTCTAATAACGAGGTTCGTGCGATTATTACAGCTCTCGGGACGGGGATTGGAGAAGACTTCAATCTGGCTAAAGCGAGATACCATAAAATCGTGATCATGACCGATGCCGACGTCGATGGCGCTCATATTCGTACGCTATTATTAACGTTCTTCTATCGTTACATGAGAAACATCATTGAAGCAGGCTATATCTACATCGCTCAACCACCTTTGTACAAAATACAACAAGGGAAGAAAATCGAGTATGCCTACAATGATAAAGAACTGGATCGCATACTTGCAGAAATCTCCCCGACGCCTAAACCTGGCATCCAGCGTTACAAAGGTCTTGGAGAGATGAACCCTGAACAACTATGGGAAACAACAATGGATCCGGAATCAAGAACCCTGCTGCAAGTAAGCCTTCAAGATGCGATCGAAGCTGACGAAACCTTTGATATCCTGATGGGTGACAAAGTAGAGCCAAGACGTAACTTCATCGAAGAAAACGCAGCGTACGTTAAGAACCTGGATATCTAAAATAAAACAATACAGGATAGACCATGTGCTATCCTGTCTTTTACATAGCGGACAAGGTAAAGAATGAGAAAGGTATAAATCTTTCTTTAAAAGGAGGTCCCTTTTACTATGGCAGAAATACCAAGATCGAATGTTAAAGAAATTAATATAAGTAGTGAAATGCGCTCGTCTTTCCTGGATTATGCGATGAGTGTTATCGTTTCTCGTGCACTACCGGATGCACGTGACGGCCTGAAACCTGTCCATCGTCGTATTCTGTATGCGATGAATGACCTGGGGATGACGGCTGAAAAAGCATACAAGAAATCAGCCCGTATCGTCGGTGAAGTAATCGGTAAGTATCACCCCCACGGTGACTCAGCTGTTTATGACACAATGGTGCGTATGGCACAGGATTTCAACTATCGTTATATGCTTGTGGACGGTCATGGTAACTTCGGTTCCGTTGATGGAGACGCAGCTGCGGCCATGCGTTACACAGAAGCACGTATGTCCAAAATCTCGATGGAGCTCATTCGTGATATTAATAAAGATACAATTGATTATAAAGATAACTATGATGGTACCGAGAGAGAGCCGGAAGTGTTACCTGCCCGTTTCCCTAACCTATTAGTAAACGGTTCTTCAGGTATCGCAGTAGGAATGGCAACGAACATTCCACCTCATAATCTTGGAGAAGTCATCGATGGAATCCTTGCATTAAGTAAAGATCCCGACATTACGATTCAAGAGCTGATGGAATTCATCTATGGACCTGATTTCCCTACTGCAGGGCTAATTGTAGGAAGAAGCGGGATCCGTCGTGCCTATGAAACAGGTAAAGGTTCCATCACCATGCGGGCCCGTGTGGAAATTGAACAAAAAAGCAACGGAAAAGAAACGATTATCGTTCATCAAATTCCTTATCAAGTAAATAAAGCGAGACTGATCGAGAAAATTGCCGATCTTGTTCGTGATAAGAAGATTGATGGGATCACAGATTTACGTGATGAATCGGACCGTAATGGTATGCGTGTCGTGATTGAAGTGAGAAAAGATGCGAATGCGAACGTCTTGCTTAATAATCTCTATAAGCAAACAGCCCTTCAAACCAGCTTCGGTATCAACCTTTTGGCACTTGTTGATGGCCAGCCAAAGGTATTGAATTTAAAAGAGTGCCTATATCATTATTTACAACATCAACGCGTCGTCATTCGTCGTAGAACGGAATTCGAATTACGCAAAGCTGAAGCAAGAGCTCATATTTTAGAAGGACTGCGTATCGCCTTAGATCATATTGATGAAATCATTACCCTTATCCGTGGCTCTCAAACTACGGAACTTGCGAAACAAGGTTTGATGGAGAACTTCTCCCTTTCTGACAAACAAGCTCAAGCAATCCTGGATATGCGTCTTCAACGTTTAACCGGTTTAGAACGAGAAAAAATTGAAGACGAGTATCAAGAATTATTGAAGCAGATTGCAGAATTGAAAGCGATCTTAGCAGATGATGAAAAAGTCCTCGAAATCATTCGTGAAGAGCTTATCGAAATCAAAGAACGCTTCAATGATGAAAGAAGATCAGAAATCGTAGCGGGTGGAATTGAGAATATTGAAGATGAAGACTTAATTCCAAGAGAGAACATTGTTGTATCTCTTACTCATAACGGATACATCAAGCGCCTGCCTGTCTCAACCTACCGCAGTCAAAAGCGTGGAGGAAGAGGAATCCAGGGAATGGGTACCAATGATGAAGACTTTGTTGAAAACTTACTGACAACGTCAACTCATGATACGATTCTATTCTTTACAAACAAAGGAAAAGCATACCGTGCGAAAGGGTATGAAATTCCTGAATTCAGTCGTACAGCTAAAGGACTTCCGATCATCAACCTGCTCGGGGTAGAAAAAGATGAGTGGATCAATGCCATGATTCGAGTGGAAGAATTCGTGGACGACTGGTACTTATTCTTTACTACGAAGCAAGGAATCTCAAAACGTACGCCAGTATCAGATTTCGCCAATATCCGTACGAACGGTCTAATCGCCATTAACCTTCGGGAAAACGATGAGCTCATTTCCGTCAAACTGACCGATGGAGAGAAAGATATGATCATCGGAACGAAAAAAGGTATGCTCATTCGTTTCCCTGAAACGGATGTTCGTTCAATGGGAAGAACTGCTACAGGGGTAAAAGGAATTAACCTGAGTGATGATGACATTGTTGTAGGAATGGAAATTCTGGAAGAGAAGAGCGATGTCTTAGTTGTAACGGTAAATGGTTACGGTAAACGTACTCCTGCCAGTGAATATAGAGTTCAAACACGTGGGGGTAAAGGCTTAAAAACATGTAATGTAACGGAACGTAACGGAGAGCTGGTGTCTGTTAAAGCCGTAACAGGTGAAGAAGACTTAATGATCATCACGGCACATGGTGTCCTTATCCGTATGGATGTAAATGATATTTCCACTACAGGCCGTAATACTCAAGGAGTTAAACTGATCCGTCTTCAAGAAAGCGAATTTGTTTCAACCGTTGCCAAGGTTGAAAAAGAGGATGAAGAAGAAACGGAAGCACCAGTTGAAACTGCTGAAGGAATGGAACAACCAGATAGCGAAGATCAAACATCTTCTGAAGATGTAGAAGATGTAATTGATGATACAGAAGAATAAATGAACAAGTAAGCTGTTTCCAGTAATGAAACTCTCATACTGGAAACAGCTTTTTTTTGCGAAAAAACAACTATAACCTGTTAAATTTGGTAAAATAAACTAGAAGAAAAGGTGAGAAGTGAGGTGTTCATAGTTGAAGGTACATCGTGGAGAGATACAGTTAGGATGCATCGTAGCAGAAGATATTATGGGAATGGCAGCCAATCCTATTATTCCAAAGAATACAGTAATAGAAGAAGAACATCTAAATATTCTTCAAGCATTCCATATAACAGAGCTCATAATAGAAAAAACAAAAGCGGATGGACGTCCATTTAGAACCCCGGTCTCTACTGATAAGGAGATAGTGGAGGAAGAAAACAATGAGCCAGTCGGATTCATCGATCTCTATTTACTGACGATCAAGGAATTCAAGAAAGAATTCATGAACTGGCAATCAGGAACGTCTGTTAATGTTGCAAGGGTGAGAGAGTTACTGCTGCCGGTGATCCAAACGGTAGAACAGAACCCTACATATGTATACTCACTTCATCAATATTGTACGAAAAAGGATTATCTTTTTCACCATGCCATTTCAGTGGGTATCATAAGTGCCATGCTGGGAAAGAAGTTAGGCTTGAACCCTGGTCAGGTGAACCAGCTGGCTTTAGCGGGTGTCTTGGCAGACTGCGGAATGGCCAAGGTGAGTCCACACATATTAACGAAAGAACAGCCTTTAACAGAGAGCGAATTTAAAGAAGTAAAGCTTCATACAGCCAACGGATATAAAATGGTTAAAGACACTCCATTGTTAAAAACGGAAACAAAACTGGCAATCTTTCAACATCATGAACGATTTGATGGTACCGGCTACCCGGCATCCGAGAAAAATAATCGTATTCATCTTTACTCTCAGATTGTTGGAATCGCCGATGTTTTTCATGCCATGACATCAGAAAGAATATATAGAAGCAAGCAGCCTGTATTCAAGGTGCTGGATATGATCAGTGAAGATTTATTTGGTAAATTCGATATTAAAGTCGTTAATGGTCTTCTTCAACTACTGGGAGATCTAAGGACAGGCACCTCAGTAAGGCTATCAACCGGCCAGTACGGAGAAGTCATGTATACCAAGCCAAACGCATATACAAAGCCCATCGTAAAGATAAATAAAACGGAAGAACTCGTAGACCTGTCTCGGCAAAAAGAGATTTATATATCAGAAGTTTTCGTTTAGAAATCAAGCATGTTTAAAATCAGTCATACCAGCGTATTAAGTAAACCTTAGGTTAGGTAACTAATCTTTGGTTTATTTATTTAGATTTACCTCTTGCAAACCTGTCCAATAGTATGTATAATATTATTTGTTGTCCGAAAGGCATTACATAACTGTTTCAGAAATAAACTTTTCTAAAATAATAAAAATACCTTGACGGTAACGACAGTAAATGATATATTATAAAGGTCGCTTCAAACGAAGCGCTTACACATTGAACC
>NZ_JBITPL010000006.1:0-113015 GCF_050467885.1 Rossellomorea sp. NRS-1567
TTCAGTTTTCAAGGTTCAATAAAAGCAATAAATTGGAGCGGGTGAAGGGAATCGAACCCTCATCATCAGCTTGGAAGGCTGAGGTTTTACCACTAAACTACACCCGCATATAATATTGTGATGGTCGGGAAGACAGGATTCGAACCTGCGACCCCTTGGTCCCAAACCAAGTGCTCTACCAAGCTGAGCTACTTCCCGCTAGAAAAGCATATGTATTACTATGAGTATGAAACACTCGCTTGTAGAAATAAGATGGCGCGCCCGAGAGGAGTCGAACCCCTAACCTTTTGATCCGTAGTCAAACGCTCTATCCAATTGAGCTACGGGCGCAATATGTTTTAAATCCTTTTGGTGCGGCCGAGAGGACTTGAACCTCCACGGGGTCGCCCCCACTAGGCCCTCAACCTAGCGCGTCTGCCATTCCGCCACGACCGCGTTTGAAGCGACAAACACTATTATAACGAGGATACTCTGTTGTGTCAATAGCTTTTCAAAAAGTCATTTCAACAACTTTCAAAGTGCGGGTGAAGGGACTTGAACCCCCACGCCTTGCGGCGCCAGATCCTAAGTCTGGTGCGTCTGCCAATTCCGCCACACCCGCATAAATGGTTAGATATTTTACTATCGCAAAAAATCTTTGGTGAGCCATGAAGGATTCGAACCTTCGACCCTCTGATTAAAAGTCAGATGCTCTACCAACTGAGCTAATGGCTCTTAAATGGCTGGGCTAGCTGGATTCGAACCAACGCATGTCGCAGTCAAAGTGCGATGCCTTACCGCTTGGCTATAGCCCAATGTTTCGTCAAAAAGTGACGAGGTTTATATATTAACATGTCCAAAAGATTAAAGTCAATAACTTTTTAAAGAAATAATCTGGCGGTCCGGACGGGACTCGAACCCGCGACCTCCTGCGTGACAGGCAGGCATTCTAACCAACTGAACTACCGGACCAGAGTTTTTGCTTTAGCAAAATAACTTTCATTACTCGCGACAGCGAAAATAACTTTCATTACCTTGACGATAGTCAAAATAACTTTCATTATTTGCGCTAGCAAAATGAATTTTCATTAAGTTGCAATAACAAAAATAAAAATGACCCATACGGGATTCGAACCCGTGTTACCGCCGTGAAAGGGCGGTGTCTTAACCGCTTGACCAATGGGCCATGTTCTGAAAGTAATGGCGGAGAAGGAGGGATTTGAACCCTCGCGCCAGTTGCCCGACCTACACCCTTAGCAGGGGCGCCTCTTCAGCCACTTGAGTACTTCCCCATAAAAATGGCTCCGCAGGCAAGATTCGAACTTGCGACCGATCGGTTAACAGCCGATAGCTCTACCACTGAGCTACTGCGGAACGTAAAGTATTCTTTCGCTTAACTCGTCTTATCGACTCTTTAGATTATAATGACTCCGCTATTTATTGTCAACTACTTTCAAACACTTTTCACCAGAAAAAAATGCTCATCATCAGGGGATTAACCACTCAGGATTTTCCTTCCTTCATAATAACTTCCTTCACTAATTTAAGCTTGCCTTTACAACGTCCACACACGTATTTTCTTATATTGATCTTCCTTCTTCTTTTAAACTCCAACCCGCACTTCTGGCACACATAAATCAAATACCTTTTTCTATTATTCACACTCGTTAATATCGAACAATGTCTTGGACCCCCAACTTCATTTAGAAGCCTCTTAAAATCTTCATCTCCATGCTTATATCCTTTACCTTCAATATGCAAATGATAATGACACAACTCATGTTTAATGATTCCTATTAATTCATCCATACCATGCTCGTCCAAATATTTACGATTAATATCGATATTATGACTACCTAACATATACCTTCCCCCAGTGGTTCTTAGTCTTGGGTTGAAATATGCTTTATGAAGGAAAGGCTTACGAAAAGATTGAATAGATATTTTTTCAACAAGAAATTGAAGCTCAGCGTCCGTCATATGAAATCCTTCTTTCTTAATTAGAACATGACAACCTATTATAGCATAAACTAGATATCACCCTTACTGTTTCAGCATGACAAAATACTCCAAGGAATGTCATCACACGGATTCAGCTGGCACTTTCTTAGAGATAAGGAGGTTACCCCATGCCTAACTGGCTTGTGAATCAATTGAGGAGAGCCTATTTTGAGAAGGATCGATATCAAATCAAACTCCTTAATCAATGCTGGTATTTTTACCGTAAGAAGAACAGCTCTTAAGTATGGACATTAATCATACCCCATCCTAAATGGCAAAAAGAGCTGACCTGAGATAGCATTCACTACCCCGCAGTCAGCTCTTACCTGATTATTGAATCATCGTCAATGCGACTCTGCCTTTTTGAACATCCACGCTATCAACCCAAACGGTTACAACATCCCCAACAGACACCACATCTAATGGATGCTTAACGAAACCATTTTTCAGTTTTGAAATATGGACAAGTCCATCTTGTTTCACGCCAACATCGATAAACGCACCGAAATCCACTACATTTCTTACTGTCCCTTGTAACTCCATACCTTGTGTTAAATCTTCTAGTTTCAAGACATCCTTCTTGAGAAGAGGTTTAGGAAATTCATCCCGCGGATCACGCCCTGGTCGAATTAACGAATCTACAATATCTTTCAGCGTTAATCTCCCTATTTCCAACTCCTCAGAAACCTCTTCTAAATTCAATTGATTCAAAGACTGTTTCAATTCTTCTGACCCGATGTCAGCTACACTCAAACCAACTTTCACAAGAAGCTTCTTCACATCGTTATAATTGTCTGGATGAATAGATGTTCGATCAAGTATCTCTTTCCCATCCATTATTCTCAGGAATCCTATACATTGCTCGTACGTTTTTGCACCCAGTCTTGGAATTTTCTTTAATTGGGATCTGGAAACAAACTTGCCTTCTTCTTCTCTCTTTTTCACAATATTAGTAGCCACCGTCTTGGAGAGTCCCGCAACATATTGCAATAGTGATGAGGAGGCAGTATTCACATTTACGCCCACTTGGTTTACAGCCGTTTCCACTACGAAGGTTAATGATTCATTTAGCTTCTTTTGTGAAACATCATGTTGATATTGCCCAACTCCAACTGATTTAGGGTCGATTTTCACTAATTCAGCTAACGGATCCTGTAATCTTCTTGCGATGGAGACGGCACTTCTTTCTTCAACCTGAAGGTCCGGAAACTCTTCCCTTGCCACATCAGATGCTGAATAAACACTCGCTCCCGCTTCGTTGACTATTAAATAGAAGATCGATTGATCCATATCTTTTAACACATTCACAACAAATTGCTCGGTTTCCCTGGATGCCGTCCCATTCCCAATAGCCACAACCTCAATCGAATATTTTGTCATTATCGCTTTGATTGCTTCTTCCGCTTTTGCGAGTTGAGACTGGGATGAATGTGGATAAATCACATTTATATCAAGAGTTTTTCCTGTTTCATCAATGACCGCTAATTTGCAGCCTGTTCGGAAAGCGGGATCGACACCCAAGACCATTTTTCCTTTCATCGGTGGCTGAAGCAATAATTTTCTCAAGTTTTCTGAGAAGATATGAATGGCTTGATCCTCTGCTTTCTCTGTTAATTCATTACGAATTTCTCTTTCTACCGATGGTTGGATCAATCTTTTATAGCTATCTTCCACCGCTTCTTTCACAAGAGGGACGGAGATGGAATGAACATTTTTAATGACCTGTCTTTGCAAATAGTTAAGGATACCTTCTGCATCAGGCTGGATATTCACCTTTAATATATCTTCCTTTTCCCCTCTGTTCATTGCTAAAATGCGGTGAGGAACTACTTTATGAATGGGTTCTTGATAAGAGTAGTACATTTCGAAGACCTTTTTTTCGTCTTCCTCTTCCTTTTTTACCTTTGATTCAATTAACCCTTTACGGAACGTATAACTTCTTATGTATTCTCGGTATGAAGCTTCATCGGAAATGTACTCAGCAATAATGTCTTTTGCTCCATTTAAAGCTTCCTCGGTTGTCATTACTTCCTTTTCTTCAGACACATAGAGAGAAGCCTTTTCTTCAAGCTCTCCTGATGCCGGGAATGTAAGGATCCATTCCGCCAGGGGTTCCAGTCCTTTTTCTTTCGCTATGGTCGCTTTTGTTCTTCTTTTTTGCTTATACGGACGGTACAAATCTTCTACCGTTTGCAGCTTATCCGCCTTTTTAATGGCCTGGGTTAACTCTTCAGTCAACTTCCCCTGTTCTTCGATCAATCGAAGAACTTCTTCTTTTCTCTGCTCTAAATTTTGCAGGTAATTCCATTTATCCATAATATTACGGATTTGAACTTCGTCTAGTGCTCCGGTCTGTTCTTTCCGGTACCGTGCGATGAAAGGAACTGTATTTCCTTCCTCCAGTAGTGAGATGACGTTTTTTACATTTTTTATTGATAGGTTCAATTCTTTAGATACTCTGATAAGTAATGGTTCTTGATTTGTTAATGTTGCTGCCAATTGTATTACCTCCATTAAAAGGATTCTTATTTATTTTACCATAACTGCCTTTGAGGATTGAAAAGGCGGCTTAACATAAAGCATATATCTGATGAATTGAAATGAAAACTTTGTCTCCGCAATCCACACTGTGACCGTTCCTTTCCGCTCCAGGCACTTCCTTTCCGCGGGGAGGAAGTCGAGCCTCCTCGACGTTCCGTCTGTGGGGTCTCGACCTTTCCTCTATTTCCCGCAGGAGTTAAGTGCCTTCCGCTACAATCCACTCTTCGCTACTACATCAGAATAAATATCCAAACTAATTTCAAGGAAGAAGAAAATTAACAAAATTATGATTTTCAAAAATCAGTTATAAGTTATGTTGAACCGATCCCCCCCATCCATCACGCACTGGATTACTGGGGTGAGTTAAAATCCAACTGTTTTTGTGAAAAGAGCCTAAATAAAAAAACTTACCCTAAAATCGTTAGAGTAAGTTTCCTATAATGTATGTTGTATCATCTGATGTACCGTCGACTAGAGATTGAATATCACCTAAAGCGCCATGAAGCGTTGGATATCTTTGAAGGATATTCTTTACTCCCGATATACTCAGTCCATCTGAGTGAATGAGAAATCTTGAGTTGGCATCGTAATGAAAACGTTGGGTCTTATATGTTTGCGGCCTTCCGGATAAATACCCTGTAACCGGTAATGGATAAGTCATCTTTCCTTCAGGTGCATACATATAAAAACGTATATTTCCAACACAGCTATACACAAACTCTTTGGAATGGTAATACGCTTTAATGATCGCTACTGCAGCGCCTCGTTTTTTCTGAAGAGCTTCGTTACAAAGACTCATGAGGGTTTCAACATCCTCATGGTGATGCTCTTCCACTATATCGACGACCACATGAGACGATTCATAAGCAAACTTACCACTTCCTAAACCATCGGCCAAAACACAGATAAAGTATTCGCTTGTAGAGGTATAGAAATAACTGTCTCCACAATAAGGATTTCCATTTTTCGATACTTGCTCTGCATAAAGCTCTATTTCATTTTGTTGAAGATAAGCCATTAATAATGACTCTCCGAATCGTTCATCTCTTCCTGAATGGCTTCCCTAAGCTTTTTAATCGCTCTTCTTTGCAAACGGGAAACATGCATTTGGGAAATGCCGAGCTTCTCTCCAGCTTCTTTTTGGCTTAAATTTTCTAAATAGGTGTGTTGTATAATAGCCTTTTCTCTGTCGGAAAGAACATGAAGCACTTTCTCAAGAACGAGTCGCTGATTGACTTTCTCGTAGCCCTCATCCTGGTCTCCCACAATATCCAATATTGTAACAGTACTTCCCTCTGAATCCGCTTCAATCGAGTGATCCACTGATAACGCTTGATAACTTCTGCCCATTTCCATTGCTTCCAGAACTTCCTCTTCACTAACTTCCAGATATTCAGCAATTTCATGGACTTGAGGAGAACGTTCTAATTGGTTTGTTAACTCTTCAACCGTAGATTTTATTTTCGGACCAAGCTCTTTTATTCTTCGTGGAACATGTACGCTCCACGTTTTATCTCGCAGGAACCTTTTTATCTCTCCAATGATTGTCGGAATCGCAAAGGCCTCGAATGATCTACCGAAAGATTCATCGTACCTTCTGATTGCACCAAGCAATCCAATCATCCCTACTTGGATAATGTCTTCGTGGAAAGACCTTCCCTTTGAATATTTCCTCGCAATGGACTCAACAAGATTCTGGTAATGTAAGATCAGTTGACTTTGTGCATCGTCATCTTGTCTTTCCTGATAGTCTTTGATCCATTGAAGTACTTTTTCTTTTTGAGCCTGCTGGTTAGGTTGAGATAGTTTTTTCATCCCTCTCCACCTGCTCCCCTGATAGGAATTTAGTCATAAAGACTGTCACTCCCTCCTTGTGATGCACTTTTACATCATCCATCAAGCTCTCAATAAGGTAAAGACCTAACCCACCTTCTCTTAAGAACTCCACTGAATGATCGGCATGATAAGGACCAACAGCACTGCGAATTTCTTTAAAATCAAAACTTTCACCGTGATCCGCTACCATAACCTCAAGACGATCCCCATATAGCGCGAATCCAACAACCACTTCTCCGTCGTTGTCTTTATACGCATGCTGAACCGCATTTGTGATAGCTTCACTAGTAGCAATCTTCAAATCCTCAATTGCATCGTAGTCAAATCCCATACGACTTGCAATTCCTGAAAGCGTCAAACGAATGACCCCGACATACTCCGGCTTTGCGGGAATCTTCATCTCGATGTAATCAAAAGCTTTCATCATTCCACGCCACCTTCTACCTTGGAATTAATATTCATAATATCCCCTAAACCTGTAATATCAAACAGTCTCTGCAGACGATCGGATAAACCGATTAGATTTAATTGCCCACCGCGAGCTTTAACCGTTTTGAAAAGACCAACAAATACACCTAATCCAGTACTATCCATATATGATACGTCTGAAAGATCCACCGTTATATCTTTATTATCAGCCTCAGCAGAGGGTAGAAGCGTTTCTTTAAGCTTCGGAGCTGTATATGCATCAATTTCACCGGCTACTTTGACGAGTAGCTCGTTCTCTTTTTCTTTCATATCTATTGATAAGTTCATAAAAAGACCACCTTTTTTTGGCTACATTTATAATAAGTCTCTATACATTTACCCTATTTATGACAAGAATAAACTTTATTTATGAATTTCTTTTTATGATGATTAGAGTGAAATCGTCTCTAAGCTCAAAGTGCTGCATCTTCTCGAGTTGTTTGTATACATTATTGACAATCTCTTGAGGGGGAAGGTGATGGTACTTGCTTATTAATTGAACCAAATCTTCCCTTTCGATGAAGCCATCTTCGGAACGGCACTCTGTTACTCCATCGGAGAGAAGGATGATCATATCACCAGTCTCAACCTGTCTTTCGTATTGTCGGTACTTCGCTTTTTTATCTACACCTAATAGAAGACCCTTTGCATCAAGATCTTCAAATTCATTGGTTGACGCTCTATAAAAAAAGCCGGGTTCATGCCCAGCTGATGAGTATGAAAATAGATGTTCCTTCGAATTGTATACACCGTAAAACATGGTTATGAACATACTTGCATCCACATTTTGTTCCACTACTCTGTTTAAGCTTTCCAAAACAGCATTAGGTTCATTCCGGTACTCAGGTAAACTATCCATCGCATACTTGATCATGGACATGCAAAGAGCCGCAGGTATACCCTTACCAATTACATCGGCAATGGCAACGCTGACGCTATCATTCTCATCCTGAACAAAGTGATAATAATCTCCATTCATCTTTTTGGCAGGTACACTTACAGCTCCAATGTCCAAGACTTCCACTGAAGGGATGACCGTCCCTAACAGGGTTTGTTGCATATTGGATGCTACATCTATTTCGTTATTTAATTCTTGTTGTTTTGTTCGTAGACTCTGATGCTCTCGATAAGCAAAACCATAGCCAATCATGACTTCAAGTAAAATATCGAAAGAGTGCAGTACTTGATGTGGTATATTAGGCTCCATTTCTAATATCACACTCTTATGAAGACTAATGATTTCCTCTGGCGAAACATGATGCTCAATTGATTTACGACTAAATTTCTGTCCTAAATAAAGAGCTTTTTCATCTTGTTCGTTTAGATAGTGCTCTATAATTTCTCTATATTTAGAATCCATTAGATCTCTGAAATTCATTTAACTCCCCCTAGCGGAGCCACTTAGTCGCTCTGATATCCGTCCCTTCTCCAGGCACAGACTCGACGTTAAACTCGTCCATTAAACGCTTTACTCCAGGCAAACCTGCTCCTAAGCCGCCTGATGTGGAATATCCATCTTCCATTACTTTTCTAATATCTGCAATACCAGGACCTTCATCCAATGCGATAATTCGCACACCTTTTTTCCCGGAATCGAATAACTTTTCAATACAAATCTGACCATAGCCAGCATATAAATATATGTTCCTTGCTAATTCGCTGATAGCCGTAGTGATACGAGCTTGGTCAACGGTCCCGAATCCGAGCTCTTTCGCTACATTCCTCCCTAACTGGCGGGCAGCAACGATGTCCCATTCATTCGTGATCTTCACGCAGGATTGGCTATCCATACCTAGTCCCCCAGTTCCAATTGTAATTTCTCCAGACCTTTTTCCAGATCCAGAGCGGTCAGGACGTCCTCTAACCTGATACCAAGCTCGATCAACGTTATCGCTACAGCAGGCTGGATGCCTGTGATGACTACTTTAGCACCCATTAATCTTGACATGTTTATAACATCCCCAAGTACTTTAGCAATGAATGAATCTATAAAATCTATGGAAGTAATATCGATTACTACCCCTCTGGCGCTGGTTTCGTGAATCTTCTGCAGAAGATCTTCTTGAAATTGAAGGGCTGTTTGATCATCAAGCTCCCACTGAATGGAAATCAACAAACAATCATGCAGCTTTAAAATTGGTATTCTCACTCTAATCCCTCCGCAGAAACTATTTTTCGATTTGTCATTTCCAGAGCCTTTTCTATTCCTTTTCTTAACGTACTATTTGTACTGAACTGATTAAGATCAATTCCTAAATTAACGATCGTCTGGGCAATCTCAGGTCTGATTCCCACCAGCATACACTTTGCCCCGACTAAACGCACGGCTTCTGCTGCCTGAATGATATGGTGGGCGACCATGGTATCTACAACCGGTACACCTGTAATATCAATCAGCACAACTTCCGCTCTATGCTTCACCACACCATTTAACAGGTTTTCCATGATCAAGCGGGCACGTTCAGTATCGATGGTGCCGACAAGAGGCATTATGGAAATTTTTTCAAATACCGGTATAAGTGGTGCAGATAATTCCTGCAATGCTATCTTTTGAAGAGAAACCGTTCTTTCCCATGATTCTGTATAAGCTTTAACCACTTTGTTATACATCGGTGTCAGCCATTGGTCAAACTTCTCAACCTGTGAAGCGTGATTTTCATCTGTGATGAGCTGATCCTTAGTCATACCTTCGTAAACCACTTTACCAAATGTACCTAAAGCTGTTGTCACAAATGTCAGAGGCCATCCCAACCTGACAACTTTTTCAGCGAAATCTTCCAACCGGCTATTGAACTCCTTGGAATCCCTTAAGTTAGAAGCAATCATTTCTACAAACTCATGGCTTGTCTTAGTAAAAACTTGATCTGAAACAACTTGAAGAAACTTCTCATCCGCTTCGTTCCTCATTCGTTCCATCCAAATACTAGTGATATCTGATTTATTATTATGAATATAATCCGTGACTTCACTAAACATTTAGTTCTCTCCATTCTATCATATGAAATTTGTACTTCGTATTTATGCCGAATGATGTAACTTAATTTTAAAGTAGTTTACAACAGTGAACTAAAAAATGACGTAATTACTTTAATAGTAACAAATAAATACAAAAAAGAAAAAACCTATGCCTTTTCGGGTATTTTTAGTACTTACTTTTCCCATTATAAATTGTTTACGGTGTTTTGTCATAAAATTGACTATATTTCCATTATCCATATTCTTCTTTTGGGGTTAATTGGAACTAGACTTCTCTTCTAAAAAGTCAAAACAAAAAGGCTTAATGATCAAGAATGTTGTTGATCAGCAAGCCTTCTGGTTTGAAGTTATATTGTTCCTATTGTATAGCATGATAAAGTATCTGCACGATGAAAAGCCCATGGTTAGAACTGGATTAGACCCACGCTGATTTGCAGGGCGTCATCCACTTTTTCCATCATCTCATCATCCAAGTGCGTAATCTTATCGGTAAGACGTTGTTTATCAATCGTTCGAATCTGTTCAAGCAAGATAACGGAATCACGTTCAAAGCCATAACGTTTTGCATCAATTTCAACATGAGTAGGCAGTTTCGCTTTTTGAATTTGAGCGGTAATGGCAGCTACAATAATTGTGGGACTAAACCTGTTCCCTATATCATTTTGAATAACAAGTACCGGCCGAACTCCGCCTTGTTCTGATCCTACAACAGGAGAAAGGTCTGCAAAATATACGTCACCACGCTTTACAATCAAAGGATTAACCCCCGCTTACTAAGCGTTCGACTGTATGTTCTGCCTCATATTCTGCTTGAATCGCCTCTGAAGCGATTGCGAGATTAATCTTAGCCATTTCCATATAGCCGCGTCTCATAGATTCACGTAATTGTCTCTTCTTACGCTCTCTTAAATACATTTTGGTTGCACGATAAATAAACTCATTGCGATTCACATTTTCTTGATCTGCAAAGCCGTCTAATTCTGTAACGAGCTGTTGCGGTAGACGAATTAAGATTTCTGTTGTTGCGCTGGATTCAGACACAAACTACACCTCCACCAATCACTACATACCGTTTCTGTTCATTAACATATTTATCATACCATCAATTAAGGGGAATGAAAAGTTAATTTATCAATCTCTTCTATTATCCACCATATAAAATACTAATTATTCATCAAGTTGGCGGTTATTTTCCTGTTGACTGTGAATACCTGTCGCTAATAGTTTATTCGATACTTCCGTCGGCTCCCCGTTTCGCATATAGATACGCGGCACTCTCGTTGTGATCATACAAGGGATCTCATAGTTAATGGTATCAAGCTTATCAGCGATTTCATCCATTGTAATCGCTTCTTCACCATGATGGCCTATTAACGTTACACGGGTACCCATATCAAGAAATCCAGGCAGCCGAATCATACATTGATCCATACATACCCTTCCAACAATTGGAACTCTCTCGCCGTTCACAATGACGTCCTGACCTTGTAATTTACGCAGCCAGCCATCAGCGTATCCAATCGGGATCGTCCCGATCCACTCTGCCTCACCCGTTTCATAAGTAGCCCCATAGCTCACTTTCTCTCCAGCTGAAAGTTCTTTTGTATGAATAAGTCTGGAATGAAGAGAAAACACTTCTTTTAAAGGAAAAGGCAGCTCGGGCTTCATCTCTTGAGAGGGGGTCAGTCCATACATGGCAATTCCCACCCGCACAGCATTAAAGAGGGTGTTGGTTTTCCTTAAAGTAGCGGCACTATTTGAAGAATGGATATAAGCTGGTAATGACTCCAATTGATTCAGCATGTATTCAAATCGAGCTAACTGCCGGTCAAGATAGTCATCGTTCAACTCATCAGCTGTGGCAAAATGGGTAAAGATCCCCTCAAGCTTAAATTGGGAATGAGCTTGAACATACTGTTCGATAGCCATTAATTCCTCAGTGGAACGAACGCCTATCCGACCCATCCCGGTATCGCACTTGATATGAAGGTTTAATCGATCTCCTTCTGACAGCTGATTTTCGGCTTCCACCAGCCACTCTTGGTGGAATGTGGTTAACGAAATATCCAAATCGGCCGCAATCTTGACATCTTTCGGTCTCGTAGCACCTAATACAAGAATGGGAGCGGTTACGCCTGCTCTTCTTAACGAAATCGCTTCGTCTAAAAATGCAACAGCTAAGCCGTGTGCCCCGGCAGAAAGAGCTGTAAAAGCGGTTTGCACATCCCCATGCCCATAAGCATTCGCTTTCACAACCGCAAACACTTTCACATCTCCAGGGATATGGTCTCTAATATTCTTTACGTTTTCATATAAATGATCTAGGTTGATTTCTGCCCATGTATCACGAAAAAATTGGGTCTGGGTTTCCACTCTGTTCACTTCCTCATATCTTTACACAAAACATTGTCATTCTATTCAAGAATACCATTGATTATTCATATTATCATTCATTGTGTTAAATAGAATTTTTGGAAGGGGGGGATAAGTGTTTATGAGGCCGTTCGAGGAAAGACCTTTGGGTTTCAGAGCGATATTAATTTCTTATCCTGGCGCTGGGTAGATGATGCTTTTATTTCTCTTCTATCACCTCTCCTTCACGCACACCAAGAAAAGAGGCGAACCTGATAGGCCCGCCCCGTTCAGTTATTTTATTTTACCATTGAACCTTGTACGGATTGAGCTACCATCACCATCTCAGAAGGAGTCAGGTCATTGGAGGCAAGCATATAGTCCACTCCGTTATTGGTCCATCTGATTGATTGCTCTGTCATGGCCGCTACTGTGAATCCTAAGTCCACTAATTCACCTTTAAGAGAAGTAGAGACCGTCATCGTTGGAACGACCGTTGTTTTTTCTTGTACAATTGTGAAGGATTTTTCACCATCGTACGTTAAGATTACGCGTTTACCCGTATCGGTGGCGACTTCTTTTTCTTCAATTAATTCGGTGCCGGTGATTTCAGACATTGGGTAAAGAACAGTGAATTCTGTGTCCTCTACATTTGCCGTAACCGGTACTTCGAGCTGGGCACCTGTCATGTTTTTCTTCATGTCGAAGTCTTTTTTATCGAATCCAGCTTTCATATCCATCTTGGAGAACTCTACTTTTACAAGTGGATTTTTATCAGAATCCAATACATTGACCGATGCCGGCGTCAGGTCTTTCTTGTTAAAGGCAATCTCTTGAGTCGGTAGCATCTGACTGTTTTGATAGCGAGTCTTCGTGTTAAAGATGTAGTGATCCTTTGTTTCCTTGAAAGTAGCCTCTTTATCCTCTAACACATCTTGAACAAGCGATTCATACAAGTACGCCTGACTGCTATTTTCAGGCCAGTTGCTTTGGAATCGGAAGCTTTTGTTCAGTGCCGGAGTAAGGACAAATACTCCCTCATCATTACGTAAGATCATTTGACTCTGATCTTTCGCAGCGTTCTTTAATGCCACTCGATAATAATTAGGGTCATTATGCCACACTTCCACATCATAGGTTTGAGGCTCGTCGCCCACCTGCAGGGTCATTTTTGCATCTGCTTTGTACCCCTTCATATCCTCTACTTTAGCCTTAAGATCCTTGGTTACATCTTCTTTCGATTGCTCTCCACAAGCAGCCAGCATAAGCACCGCTAACATGGCCATCACTAGTATCACTAGCTTTTTCTTCATTTTTTCAACCCCTTTTGTCCCAGGATAAACGTAATTGAGAGAGGGGAAAGCCAGCCGTCTAAGAATGGACGATCCTTATAGAATGCCCCGTTCCTTAGTCCAATTGCCATTCGCCAAAGAACCGCGATTGTTAAACACCTGGCCTTGTCTCTCTTATTGCACTACTGAATATATGAGACAACCTGAAGGATTATGCTAGTTAAGATGACAAGCTTGAAATAATTTTACTCTTCGATGATCACCTGTGCAGCCGCAAATTCCCGGCTGTGAGTGATGGATAGATGAGCATTCGCCCCCTCCGGCTTTGAAAAATAAGGCTTTCCGTTCGGATCCTTACTGATTTCAATATCCTGAAAGGAGAGCGCTGTTCCGATGCCCGTTCCATTCGCCTTGGAAAAAGCTTCTTTGGCTGCAAATCGTCCCGCTGCGAACTCAATCTTACGCTGCTCGCTTAATGTATAGAAAGCATCCTCCTCCTTAGCTGTTAAAATTCTCTTAACGAACTTCGGCTGCCGTTCAATCATCCTCTGGATGCGCACTGTTTCAACGATGTCCAATCCTATTCCTTTTATCATATGCGATTCCCCTTCTACTCTTGTCCTGTCTTGCATAATTGTATAATGAACTATACTCGTGATTTCCGATGTTTTCTTATACTATAGTATTGACTGCGTTTTTTAAATAAATGATTTAGTAATGATATAAAAAGAAACAACCTACTTAGGAGGATACAATATGTTTGTCCGGACTGAAAGTTTTTCACAATTTTTACGGTTATACCCCATTATTTCCCTGATTGTATTTATTCATATCGCCTTATACCTAGTCAGTGCACTTCCTATTTTTCCACAACTGTGGGTGTACGAGCAGCTGGCCGGTGTGAATTTATTTATAAGCGAGGGAGAATGGTGGAGACTCGTCACCCCTATCTTTGTACATTTGGGATTCGCTCATCTGCTGTTCAATTCGTTTTCCCTTGTCCTGTTTGGCCCACCACTGGAAAAGCATCTGGGAAAAGCGAAGTTTATCGGTCTATATTTAGCAAGCGGCGTGTTTGCCAATATCATTACGTATGTTACCAAGCCCCTTACGTATAGTCATGTGGGAGCATCAGGAGCGATTTTCGGTTTATTCGGCTTTTACATCGCCATGATTATCTTAAAAAATCATTTCATCACGAGAGAAAGCCGGCAAATCATCCTACCGATCGTCGTCATTGGTGTAGTCATGACCTTCATGCAATCAGGAATCAACATAACGGCCCATATCTTCGGACTAATCGGCGGCTTTGTGATCGGGTGGATTTCAGGTAAAAAATAAGAAACAAAAGTGACCCGCTAACGAATCGCGGGTCACTTTTATCGTTTACACACTATGAGAAAACCAAGAAGCAATGGTTCGGAGGTCCTTCTTTTCAAGATCCCGGATCGGACTGGCATAACCGGTCTCTCCAGATTTTATCGTGGTTCTGAGACTGCCCAAGTCTTTTCTCGTTTGAAACCAGCTTTCATGGGTGTCCAAAGATTGAATACGACTTTTCTTTATATGCATCGTATTTTTCAGTACGCCCCTATACTGTAAAGATAATTGTCCATCAACAATCTTCCAGCCCCCGGCACGATATTGGTAGTATCCGAGAATCCCGAAAGGAATCATCAACAAGCCGACCCAAAGACCATATGGCCAGTACATAAAACAAACAGTCGCCGTCGGGACCACCACCCAGACTGCCTGTCTGAACACATATCTTCTTAAGGAACGTCCCGGAAGCCTCTTAAAGTCATCGTGAATGACATAATCCGGAAATAAGTCGTTTAATAATCCCTGAATTCTCTTCTTTTTCACTATCGGGAATAATTTTATACTTGTACTGTCTTTCTCTAAAACAGATCCACCTGCATTTTCAATGTGGACGGTGCAATACCCCAATAGCTGCCTGATTGGGTTTTCCACTACCCGGATTCCTTGAACACGATTTAAGGGAACCGTCACCTGCTTCTTCTCCAGGAGCCCTCTTGTCATGACAATGTGATCATCCACAATTTTTATTCTGAAATCACCATAGATAATAAATGTCCAGGCTATCGATAACAGCCAGGCAACAAGCAAGCCCAAAAAGGCCATCACCGAAACGACAAACACTCCGCTTTTCACAAAAACAGCCAGCTCATCGTACACAGCTTCGTACGGAATGAACTCATTAAATTGGGACAAGAAAACAAACACCCCGGAAATAATGACCCCGATCCCTCCTGAAGTCGTAGCAAGAACCCAAATGTCTTTCGAGGTGAGGTTGAAAAAGGGGGCTTCATCTTTTAAAGTCCCTGTATTTTCGCCTGAGAGATCTTCGGTTATGCTAGTACCCTTTTTCTCCCGATATATCATTTCCTCCAACTCTATCGCTTCTTCTTTTAAAATAGCCGTCAATTCCGCTTCTGATTCCCGGGGATTCGAAGACCCTGCCGTTTCGACCTTGACCTTAACCAATCCAAAAGGACGATGCAGAATGCCCTCAGAGAAATTCAAACTCTGAATCCGGTCAATGGGGATATACCTCTTCTTTTTAACGAATAGTCCGTACTCGATCCGCAGCTCCCCATCTTCCACTCGATATGTAAACCGAAGCCACTTCACAATCCCTGTGACCAGAACGAACACAAGAACTGCCGCCATGGATATAATAGGCATATAATCCCAAAATCCTGTCTTCTCTCCCCGGTTATTCAATACAAATAAAAAGACAAAGGGAACAATCAAGTCCTTTAACTGTTTAACAAAATTCGCTACGGCTGAAATAGGATGCAGTCTCTTGTGCTCAGACATCATCTTCCGCCACCCTCGCAAGTTGTGAAATGGAGTTTCTCAATTCATCTGCCTCCTCCACATTCAATGCCGGTATCTCATGAACCGTGGCCGCCGTCGAAATCGTAATGGTTGCCAACCGATACTTTTTTAAAATGGGCCCCTGAACCGTATCAACATGTTGAACCCTCACCATCGGTACCAGCGTACGCTTCACGATAAAAATTCCTCTTTGAAGCTCAATCTCCTGCTCCCTCACTTCATACCGCCATCTCTTCCATTTGATGGTTGGAATAAAGAAAACAAACAAATATGTAAATAGAATCCACACGGCAACTGCTGCTGCAATGATCCATTGTGGCCACTCAAACATAACAGTTAGAGTAATCGCTCCTGCGGCTACAGCTGCAACGATCAACGTTTCAAACACACCATATATCTTCCACACCTTTAAAGCCTTTGGTGAAATCCGTTTTTGCGGCTCTCCGATCATACCCATCCCCTCATTTCTCTCTTTTACTAAATCTTACAGTATATTTACGATTTGGAACAGAGATGGTTTCAGATTAAGGAGAAAGCTTTGGGAGATTCGCCTATTTTATCTTAAACGAACTTTTATCCACCCACTCGATCCCAACAATCCCCTGCAGGTCCTCCACTAATCGGAACAATGCGTCATCCTTTTTCTTCGCTTCAATCATACAATCAATTTCATCCACCGTTCCCTTTATCCCTTGAAGAAAATCAAGAAACATCTTAGGATCGATGAAATCGGCATGGGCTTTGTAATCCTCCTGAGAACGAGGGCTTGAAATATGCATCTTTACAGGTAGTGGTGACTGGCTCCACGTTCCAACGATCCTCTCCCAATCCAACAACCAATCCCTTTCGTTATAAGCAAGATGATGATGGTAATCAAATACAAGGGGGATCCCGAGCTTTTCACATAGATAAAGGGCATCAGCCGCACTGAATACCGTATCATCATTTTCGAGAATGATCATCTGTTGAAGAGAAACGGGGGTCAGACCCCAATTGTGTATAAATTGCTCAAGTGCCTTTTCTTTGTCTTCATATGCTCCACCTACATGGAGAACACAGCGGTGAGTTGGATCGATTCCCATCCCTTTTAATAATGCCTCATGCATCTTTAACGTCTTCAGCGTATTTTTCAACACATCCACATCACTGGAATTGAGCAAGACAAAATGATCAGGATGAAAATCCACCCTCATGGGATGAAGCTTCAGGTACTCTTCAATCGCTCTAAGCTCCTCCTTTAACGGAGATATGAAATCCCATCCTTTCAATTCAGGATGATTCGCAAGAGGGATCAACTTTGAACTGAACCGAAAAAAATGAATCTCATTAAGTACATTATGCTTTAAAAGTCGCAGGCAGTTTTCAAGATTCGATTTTGCGATCCGTTCGAGTTTATGAATAGCGGCCTCACGATCCTTGATCCCCGAAAACTGCTTATAGGTCATGGTTTGGGAAGGTGATGCATTCTGGAGGTTCATGCTCATGGCAACATAGCCTAACTTTACGAGTGTCATGTGGGGTGGACTCCTTTTTGGGGTTAGTATGTGCGGAATGGGGGGATTTATCTCGTTGGTATGGAATAAATGACAGACTTTGTCCCCCCTTGTGTTTCTAATTGAAGGGATTTCAATATTTTATAGGAGGTGTTTCGTGATTTCAGATGCAAAAACCTCCTCAGTTGGCAATTGGTTATGTGATCACTTATTAGTAAGAAATAATTCCGAAGCGCTTCTATGTGAGCATATTTAGATGAACTACCACATTTAACGCAGGACCACGCACCACTTACTCTAATCATTGGTAAGTGATTGCACTTTTCACATCGGACTCCAGTCACAATATCGCTTTGGGTAAGAGAATATGTCTCCATAAAGTCTATCTCAGATTCTTCATGATTTTTTAAAATGGTTTTCTTCATTTTGGTTATTTCTTTATCAGTCATGGCTTCTTTTACGTATATCTCATTTAAATCCTTGATATTGTCTATAATGGTTTAATTGCGTCTTTTTGCAAAAAATTGGAAACCAATCGTAATCTCCTTGCCCCTTTCCCATACCTCCTAATCAAACCAACATAAACAAAAAAACACGACAACCCAAAGGTCATCGTGTTCCCATTCTCAATCAAAATCAAGAATTGTTATAAGATTTACGTTTGCTAGAAGATTGTGGTCTGCCGCCGCCAGTACGGTTGCGATCTCCGCCACGGCTTCCGCCTCCGCGATTTCCACCGCCGCTGCGTGGTGATCCACCACGGCTTCCGCCTTTACCGCTGCGTGCTCCACCTTTGTATCCACCGCCGCGATTTCCACCACCTCTTGATGGTAATGGACGCTCTTCAGTGATATCAACTGGTGTTGTATCCGGCTCTTTCGTCAGGACACGGATTGCTGCTGCAACTGCTTGAACAGAATCGTGTCCTCCAAGGAATTCTTCTGCTAATTGATAGTAATCCTTAAGATCACTTTCTTTCGCCGCTTCAGCTAATTTTTCAAGAGCTAAGCGTTGTTGACCTTCAAGGGCTTCGTTTAAGCTAGGTGGCTTAAGAGCCGTCATTTTTTTCTTCGTTGTTTGTTCAACGATCTTCAGGTAACCCATTTCTCTTGGTGTTACAAAAGTAATGGACATCCCTTTCTTACCTGCACGACCTGTACGTCCGATACGGTGAACGTAGCTTTCAGGATCTTGAGGAATATCAAAGTTGTAAACATGCGTTACGCCGGAGATATCTAATCCACGAGCGGCAACGTCTGTTGCGATCAAGATATCGATGCGTCCTTCTTTGAACTTCTTAAGAACCGTCATACGACGAGCTTGAGAAAGATCTCCGTGAATACCTTCTGCCAGGTAGCCGCGAATGCTAAGAGCTCGCGCTAATTCGTCTACTCTGCGTTTTGTACGACCGAATACAATCGCAAGTTCAGGTGATTGAACGTCGATTAAACGGGAAAGAGTATCGAATTTTTCTTTTTCGCTTACTTTAGTGAAGAATTGTTCGATGTTCGAAACCGTTACTTCTTTTGACTTCACTTTGATTACTTCCGGCTCTGTCATAAAGCGATTTGCAATGCGTCGGATCGGATCCGGCATTGTTGCAGAGAATAAAAGTGTTTGTCTTGTGCTTGGAACCGTCTCAAGAATGCTTTCGATGTCTTCGATGAAGCCCATGTTCAGCATTTCGTCTGCTTCGTCAAGTACTAATGTTTCAACATTTTCAAGGTTGAGTGTTTTACGTTTGATATGGTCAAGAAGACGACCTGGTGTACCAACGATGATATGAGGGTTCTTTTTCATCGCGCGAATTTGACGTTGGATGTCCTGTCCTCCGTAGACAGATAACACACGTGCACGCTTGTCAGCTCCGATACGATATAACTCTTCAGAAACTTGGATGGCAAGTTCACGAGTTGGTGCAATGATAAGAGCTTGAACGTTTGGATTTTTCACATCGATCTTCTCGATCATCGGAATTCCAAATGCTGTTGTTTTACCTGTTCCAGTTTGTGCTTGACCGATAATATCCTTACCTTCTAAACCGACTGGAATTGTACTCGCCTGAATTGGTGTAGCTTCTTCAAAGCCCATACGTTTAATTGATTTCAACGTAGATGCGCTTAAGTTTAAATCTGCAAACTTTGTCAATGTTACATTCTCCTTTAATTTACATCTTTTATAACTAATCATTATCTGATTATATTTTTAGGTCGGAACGAAATCTTACCCACCGAAAGACTTCGGTATCTAATCTAAAACCGTCTATATGAGATGTTTAGTTTTTATGTTTGGTACAAAAAAATACACTCTTCAAAATAGAAGAGCTAGCACGTCCAACAAATTAAGAACTATGTTGTAGCTATGTTACCACTTCTAGAAATGAATTTCAATCTAATGTCAAATAGTCAATCTATTCATTTAGCAGGAATTGGTAGATCCCTTCGAAAAGTTCGTGCTTATCTTCACTATGACAGATCAAATGTTTTGCTTTAGGGGAATAAAAAAGGTTTTTTTCTTGGGAAGAAATAGTCTCGTATATATATTTTGCAGCTTTAGGGGGGACTATTCCATCAATCTCTCCTTGGGCAATAAAGGTTGGAACGTTAACCTTTTTCAGGAGCGGACGAGCAATACGAACGACTTTTCTAAATTCGTATGTGGACAGAACTGGGGTTTTTGTCACCTTCCATTTGTACCGGTTGTAGAGCTCGTTTTCAATCAGATTTCCTTGAATTCCTTCTTTAATCAAATTTCCAATATCTTTCAGTAGTTGTTTCACATTTACATAATAAGCTGCTGCGCTTAAAAGCACGAGCTTATTGACTTCATATTTCACCGAAAGATACGAAGCGATCAAACCACCCATGGAGAAGCCGATTACGTAAACTTCATCGCATTTCTCAATAAGAGCCTGAAGCTCATCCTCAGCATGCTCGATCCATTCAATATGTTTAACCCCTTTTAGTTCAAGGGTTTCACCATGACCAGGCAGAGTCGGTACAACGATTTCCCAGTCGGTTCTCTCTTGAAGGAAATCTGCCAAAGGCTCTACTTCAAAAGGGCTCCCAGTGAATCCATGGATTAGTAAACAACCGATCATGTTATCCCCTCTTACTTTTAAAAGGTAGGGAGCGAGCCAACCTCCCATCGTCTTCAAGCTCATTTTGTTCATTTCTGTTAAGGTTTAAACTTGGACGCCGGTAGAAATTTATGCCTTTAATCCATCGATGACTTCTTCAAGCTTCATTCCCCTTGATGCCTTGAATAAAACCAGCTCTTCCCCTGTAATGAAGGAGGACAGCTCTTTTGTCAGGCTGTCTTTATCTGTAAAAGAGTGAACACGATCAGGAGAGAAATTCTCAAGTGCACCCTTACCAATAAAGCCTCCTAAAGGACCAAATGTAAACACATGCTGAACTTTTTCCGGATTGATCAATTGTCCAATTTCCTGATGAAATTCTTCTTCCTGGTCGCCAAGCTCCAGCATATCACCAAGCACCAGGATTTTGGTATGGAATCCCTCAAGCTCTGATACAAGCTGAATCGCAGCTTTCATGGAGGTAGGGCTGGCATTATAGGCATCGTTAATGATGCTTTCGCCTTTCTTTCCTTCCACCATTTCCATTCTCATTTGGGTAAGCTTTAACGACTGTAAACCTTCTTTCATGTCATCGACACTGAGACCAAATTTACGGGCAATGAGAATCCCTGCTAGAGCGTTGTGGATATTATGAACCCCTAATACGGGAAGAAAGAATGTTTCTCCTTCAGCGAGAGAAGTCTCAAAATGACTCCCTTTATTATCCATATTGATTTTTGTTGGATAAATCGTGTTGGATTCGCTTCTTCCGAAAGTCTCCACATGCTTCAGGTTGAGTGTTTGAACACCACCCTGTAACAGCGGTTCATCTCCGTAGTATGCAAATAGCCCATCAGACTTCAGGCCCTTCACAATCTCCAATTTGGCTTTGGCGATACCTTCCCGTGATCCCAGATCCTGAAGATGTGATTCTCCAATGTTGGTGATGATGGCAACGTCTGGCTGAGAAATCTCTGATAGAAGTTCAATTTCTCCGAATCCGCTCATTCCCATTTCAAGTACAGCCACTTCTGAATCCTGGGGCAGGGAAAGGATCGTTAAAGGAAGACCAATGTGGTTGTTATAGTTCCCTTGAGTTTTATGAACTCGATACTTCACTGACAAAAGGTTTGCCACAATATCTTTCGTTGTTGTTTTTCCATTACTTCCTGTAATTCCAACCACCTTTAAATCCAGCTCATGGCGATATTGATTGGCCAATGACTGAAGGGCAAGCAGCGGGTCTTCCACCACTATTACGGGAATATCTTCAGGTGGATTAGGTACATTGACATCCCACAGAGCGGCAGACGCACCATTTTCAATGGCATTTCGAACGAATCGATGACCGTCAACGTTTTCCCCTTTAAAAGGAACGAACAGATTAGCATCTTCAATCTTTCGCGTATCGATGGAAACGCCTTTTACCACCACCGACTCAAACTTGGAAAGATCGTTTTTTACATCAAGCATGTTGCATATTTCTTTTATTTTTTTCTCAAACATTCGCTTTCTCCTTTTACTCTTTTTAATAAAAACAGAGCAGGGACTGCCTTTAGACGGTGAATCCTCTGGTCAGTCCCAAGTATCGCGTGTTACATCGTATGTTTAATTGTTTGTTTATCTTGATAACGCTCTAAGCCAAGCTCCACTAATTTTCCGATCAGGGTAGGATAGTCTACTCCTGTGTGCTTCCATAGAAGCGGGAACATACTGAATGGTGTGAAGCCGGGCATCGTGTTGACTTCATTCATATAAATCTGACCATCTTCGGTTAAGAAGAAGTCCGCACGCACAAGTCCTGAACAATCCAGGGCTTTATACGATTGAATCGCGATATTCTTCATTTCATTGTAAATGCTTCCCTCTACTTCTACAGGAATGATGAGGGCAGTTTCTCCGTCTTCATATTTCGCTTTGTAATCATAGAAGTCTTTTTTAGGTACGATTTCACCTGCAACTGAGCATTCCGGCTGGTCATTCCCTAATACGCCAAGCTCAATTTCACGTGCTTTCACACCTTCTTCGATGATGATCTTACGGTCGAACTGGAACGCTTCTTCGAAAGC
This sequence comes from Rossellomorea sp. NRS-1567, assembly GCF_050467885.1. Classification (NCBI taxonomy): domain Bacteria; kingdom Bacillati; phylum Bacillota; class Bacilli; order Caryophanales; family Bacillaceae; genus Rossellomorea; species Rossellomorea sp. NRS-1567. Next base: position 22,952 of record NZ_JBITPL010000006.1, read on the forward strand.
CGTCTGCAATTCTTCACGCGACGTACATTTGCTGATTCCAACTGATGAACCTAAGTTAGCCGGTTTCACAAAACAAGGGTAGCCAATCTCTTCTTCCACTTGTTTGTAAGCGGACTCAGGATTTCCTTTCCATGTGCTGCGGATGAACCATGTGTAATGGACTTGCGGAATGCCTGCTTGTGCAAATAAATTCTTCATGATGACTTTATCCATTCCAGCAGATGAGGCAAGGACGCCATTTCCTACATACGGAAGGTTTAACAGTTCAAGCATTCCTTGAACCGTTCCGTCTTCCCCATTTGGTCCGTGAAGCAACGGGAAGATCATGTCGTACCCTTCAGACCCAGAAGGAGAGATGGATGTACTTAAGGCATTAGGGGCAATTTCTTCCCCATCCTTAAACTGTAATGCTTTCACATCTTCAACGGGAGCATTCAGTTGTGGACCTTTGATCCACCTGCCTTCCGCCGAGATGAAAATAGGGTGAATTTCATATTTATTTAAGTCCAGGGCTCCGATCACGGCCTTGGCTGTTTGCAGGGATACATTATGTTCAGCAGATTTACCGCCGTACAGTAAGCATAACTTCGTTTTCATATATGAGTTACCTCCAATATTCACAATAGATGTTTCTATTTTATCACTTTCATCGGAAAGGGAAAGAATGATTCCTATGGAAAATAAAAATTACCACATTTGTCTTGATTCGAAAGACATTTAAGTCAAAGCCCATTATATATGTATGCAAAGGAAAACTAGTCCTGCGACAGGGAGCGAACAACATTATTCTGAATACATTTAAAATTTCGCCTATTTGAAAAGCTATTAAAATATCCCCCTATAAGGTGTACAATCTTTCTATTAAAAACATTTGTATTTTCGAGGAGGACACCAAGATGAGAAAGCTAGGTTTACTGCCTAAGATCCTCTTAGGTATTGCTTTAGGTATTGTCATTGGAGCGTTTGCACCAGAGTGGTTCGTTAAAATCTTCGCTACATTTAATGGATTATTCGGTAATTTCCTAGGATTCGCCATTCCATTAATCATTATTGGATTTATTGCTCCAGGAATCGGATCCATGGGTAAAGGAGCTGGTAAGCTTCTCGGTTTAACCACAGCTCTCGCCTATGGTTCCACGGTGTTGGCCGGCTTACTCGCCTTTACGGTTGCGAAGTCTATTTACCCAACTTTGTTAGCAAATCAAACGTCCCAATCATTTGAAAATCCCGAAGAAGCTCTCCTAAAAGGTTTCTTCACAGTGGAGATGCCACCTATCATGGGCGTTATGACGGCTTTACTCATTGCCTTCACCATTGGTCTTGGAATGGCTGCCATTAAGGGAGACGCTCTTCAAAAGGGCATGAATGAATTCAGAAACATCATTGAACTTGTGATTGAAAAAATCATTATTCCGCTCTTACCGGTTCATATTCTTGGAATTTTCGCGAACATGACTCAAGGTGGACAAGTCAGTGCCATCATGTCTGTTTTCGCTAAAGTATTTGTTATGATCATTCTTTTACATGTAGTCTTTTTAATTTTACAATATACAACGGCTGGAACGTTAAGAAAACAAAACCCGCTTTCTATGATGAAAAGCATGCTGCCAGCTTACTTTACGGCACTGGGGACTCAATCTTCGGCGTCTACGATTCCCGTAACGCTTGAGCGCTCAAAGAAAATCGGTTCCAGGGAACGAATTGCAGATTTCTCTGTACCTCTTTTGGCAACGATCCATCTATCAGGTAGCACGATTACTCTTGTTAGCTGTGCCATGGCGGTCATGTTCATTCAAGGAGAAGCGTTACAGTTCACTCAGCTATTCCCATTCATTCTGATGCTTGGAATCACGATGATTGCGGCACCTGGTGTTCCGGGTGGAGCTGTCATGGCTGCCCTTGGATTACTTGAAACGATGTTGGGCTTCGGACCAACAATGACATCACTCATGATTGCCCTTTACCTTGCACAAGACAGCTTCGGTACAGCGTGTAACGTAACAGGTGATGGCGCGATCACGTCGATTGTGGACAAACTGACACAGAAAAAAAAAGTACCTCTTTCTAAAATAAAAGCAAGCTGATATATACGGAGGTCCGTCCCTACTAGTAGGGACGGACCTCTATTTTCTTGTTGAAGGCCTTCTTTTCCTTATTCCCCTAAGACCATCCCCCGCAAGTGGCCGTTTTGACGAGGCGACCACCAAATCCATCGAGATGCATCCTACAACAGTGATTCGTTCATATCTGGCACCCTTTCTTTTTATTCGATTAAACGAGCTTTCCTCATGAGAGCGCTATTTTCTGTATAATGGAAATATTAATATATTAAAGGAGTGCTCATGAATTGAATTTAACCGGTCAGCGTGTAACACTTAGAAAAGTAGAAGAAGGAGATCTTTCTACTCTTTGGGACTATATTTATGGGGATCCTTCTCCCGAATGGAAAAAATGGGACGCCCCTTATTTTGAACATAAACGCTTAACACGTGAAGAGTACATAGAATCATCCATAAAAAATAAAAGCCGCAGCGATGAATTCCAGCGCATCATTGAAGTAGACGGAACCATCATTGGAACCATCGGATATTATTGGAAGTACGAACCTACCAGATGGCTTGAAGCCGGCATCGTCATTTATGACCCTTCCTATTGGAACGGAGGCTACGGAACAGAAGCGTTATCCCTCTGGGTGGACCACTTATTTCAAACAAAGGAAATTGGCCGTGTTGGCATCACCACCTGGTCAGGAAATGAACGGATGATGAAGGCAGCAGAAAAAATCGGGATGAAACTCGAGGGGAGAATGCGCAAATGCCGTTATTACAATGGAGTATACTACGACTCCATCCGTATGGGCATGATTCGAGATGAATGGGAAGAACAGCGTCCTCTATAAAGGAGATTCAGTATGAAAACAATCATCTTAGTCGGTGGCGGACACAGTCACCTGCATTGCTTAAAAAAACGGATAAAAAACCAGGATGATAACGTGAAGTGGGTCCTCATTTCCCCTTCACGTTTTCAATATTATTCAGGAATGTTCTCCGGATATACGGAAGGGATCTATTCTTTAGAAGAAACGCGAATCGATTTAGAGGGATTGTGTGAGAACGCTGAGTGTGAATTCGTCGAAAGGACCGTTCTATCGATCGACCCTGATCAGCAGCATCTTCTAACGGACAAAGGGGATATCTTCACTTACGACTTTGTTTCCTTCGACATTGGATCCCGCAATGACTCATTGAAAATCGAGGGCTTACACGAACACAATCTCCCGATCAAACCAAACTATCGTTTCCCTGAGCAAATAGAGAAGTTGCATAACAGCAGGAAAACCGTCTTTATCGGAGGCGGGGCGGCAAGTATTGAAATGGCATTGTCATTGAAGGCATGGAAGGTGGACAACGGCTTTAAGAATCATTTGGTAACGGTTGTTCATGCCTCCCCCCTCTTAGAAAAAGCCGGTTCCCATTCTTCGAAAAAAATAACAGGGCTTACTCTTTCAAAAGGGGTTGAGCTACATCAGGGGCGAGTTGAAAAAGTAGATGAGACTCGCGTATATGCAGATGACGGCACGAGCATCGACTACGATGAAGTGATTTTTCTAGGAGGACCTAAAGCACCTCCCCTATTCGGGAGCAGTATTTTACCGACAGATGAAAAAGGTTTTCTGCTGGTGAACAGCTATCTTCAATCAGTGGAATATCCCAACGTATTTGGAACCGGGGATTGCGCGACTTTAAAGGACTTCCCGGATATTCCGAAAAATGGGGTGACAGCTGTACGCCAAGGACCTGTCCTGTGGAAAAACCTGAACGGAGCTGCGGCAAACGGAAAAATCATTCCTTTTGAGCCTCAGGAACGCTACCTTGCGATTATGTCTGTAGGAGATAAGCGAGGCTTTTTGACGTACGGATCGTTTTCATTGGTCAGCGGCTGGGCCTGGCGGTTGAAGAATTGGATTGATGTGCGGTTTGTGAGGCGGTATGGTGGGTGAAATGATAGGTTTTGTTGTTCGACATTTGTTGAGCCAAGGTGTGTACACATTTCCACCAAAAAAAACGCAACCGCCTCCCAGCAGTCGCGCCTCCTACATCTATCATCTAAAAATTTCAACAAACTTCTTACTAATCACAGGCAGGACACCATCAAACAACTTCTCTCTCCAATACAGATCCGCTACCTGCTGTACAGCTGCAGCGTGATTCGGGTAGGGATAGACCATATTGGACAGTGCGCCGATTTTGCTTCCTTTTTCCATGGCGAACACGACGGGTTGCATCCAATCTCCTGCGCCGGAACCGACTGCGTGGGCACCGAGGATCTTCCCGCTTCCGTCTGTGATGATTTTGACAAGGCCCTCTGTGTTGTGGTCTGCTACGAACCGATCGACTTCGTCTAATGTTTTTTTATAGACTTTGTACTCTAATCCTTTTTCCACAGCCTCTTCCTCGGTTATCCCGATATGAAAGATCTCAGGTGTGGTATAGGTTGTCCATGGCAGTTTGTTGTAGGAAATTTTACGTTTCAAACCGAATACGGCATTTTGGACGACAAGCTTCCCTTCCATTCCTGCCCCATGGGTGAATGGATATTGACCGTTGACATCCCCAATGGCGAATATGTGAGAATGGTTCGTTCTTAGTTCATCATTCACTTTGATGAAGCCCCGACTGTCAACTTGGACTCCGGCAGCAGATAGATTTAAAGATTCCGTACCAGGCTTTCTACCGGTAGAGAGGAACAATAAATCGCCTTCCACCGTGTGTTCTACACCGTCCCTCACATAGTGGACCACTTTCTCACCGTTCTTCTCAGAAACACATTTAATGTCCGCTCCATACACAAACTGAATATCCCTTTCCAATATACCTGTTGCTGCTTCACGGATTTCCTTATCTTCCTTCACCAGTATCTCATCGTGCTTCTCCAGGACAACGGCTTCTGATCCCAAATGAGAGAATGCTTGTGCCAGCTCTAAACCAATCGGACCTCCCCCGATAAACACGACTCGACGGGGCAGTTCATCCACTTCAAATACCGTTTCATTCGTGTGATATTCCACGTCTTCCAAGCCTTCAATTCCAGGAATGAGCGGACTTGATCCTGTTGCAACGACTATTCTTTTCCCCGAGATCCGGTCCTCTTTTTCCACTAAAATCGTGTGAGGATCGAGAAACTCTGCTCCTCCGAAATAAATATCGACCCCTAGTTGCAGGAATCGGTTGGGATCGTCATGCTGTTGAATGTGGGCAATGGCTACTTTGACTCTCTCCCTTATCATTTTCATATCGACGGAACCCTTTGTATCGAAACCGTAATCATTGCTTGCCCGGATCATAGCCACTTCTCTCGCCGATTGGATGAATGCCTTGGATGGAACGCATCCAAAGTGCAGGCAGTCTCCACCCAGAAGTCCGCTTTTTTCGATGAGGGCCACTTTTGCTCCAAGAGACGCGGCCCCCGATGCGACGGTCAGTCCACCTGCCCCTCCTCCTATTACAATTAAATCGTATTGATCCATCTTGATCTCTCCTTATGAAAGTAATCGTTTCGCTTCTGAAAATCGCTGTAAGCCCGTGTACAATTCCACTGCAAAAAAAAGCAAGGTGGTCCACAGGACGATGGACGGAAATAGCATCATGACGCTGAACAGAATGAATCCTTCCGTCCTTTCAGCAAGTCCTGCTTGATAATAAAAGGATTTCATCCCCTGTTTCTCTGATACGGCTCCGACTGTCAGGAAAATGGTCATGGAAATAATGATGGATACGCTTAGTAAAAGGAGCGCCCACATGATCTCCGGGTGTAAGAAAGCAACGCCCAGAATGACACTGATCTCGACGATGCGATCAAAAGTGACATCCATGACTGTTCCAAAGGGAGATGGTTTGGTTAATCGGGCCATGGTACCATCCACCGCGTCCAAAAAGCCGGATAACCATAATAAGAGGACGGCTAAGATCGGGAATCCAAAATAATAGACCAGACCTGTAGCTGAACCTACTATAAAAGCAATCAACGTCACCTGATTGGCTGAAAATCCCCTTTTCAAAAATAAACGTGCTGTTCCCTCTATACTTGGCTGCACCCACTTACGGGCATGCGTATCTAACATGTGTTTCCCACCCTTTACTTGTCCTCTTTACTCGATAATCCCAGCCATGCTTTCATTTTTTTCTTAAAGATTAACGGGACGATGATCATCATCAAGAAAAAGCCGATGGCAATATATAAATTCGTTCGATCTTCCCCTACCAAGCTTGACCCGAGAAATACATACCCAAACGTACCAGGTAGAATCCCGATGGCTGTAGCGATGATGAAAGGGGTGTATCTCACCTTCCCCATGCCGGCAAGGTAACTGATGAGATCGAAGTTTAAAAACGGCACGAGCCGTAATAGTAATACATAAACAAAACCGCTCTCCTCCATCTTCTCGCGGATCTTAATCATGCGAGGAGATGGTCTTTTTAATAGTTTTGCCCCAAGGAAGCTTGCAGTATAATAGGCTACCGTTGCTCCACCTAAGGCCCCGATCAGAATGTAGATAAAGCCCTCAAATGCACCGAAAGCAAGACCTGCAGCCAATGAGAGGATGGAAGCTGGAAAAAGAATCAGCGGACGAATCGTATAGACGATAATAAAAACAATGGGAGCCCAAATACCATAAGACACGATCCAATCTCTGATGTCTTGAGGCTTTACGTAAAAAAAATTCCGGCTCAGCCACATGAGGAGCAGTAATATGGCAATGAACAACAGGATCTTACCGATTTCCTTCTTCTTCATTCTTCTTCCCTCCTATTCCTCTTTCTGAAACGTTTGGATGCTCTCTTCCTCTGCATAAAGCCAGATGTCTTCAGTAGAAACCTCTAGTTCAATTGGTAGATTTAGCTTCTGCTTTAGTTCATCCACCCATACTTCATAGAGATTGGTCCCTGCTACAAATAACTTTTGTATCACAGTTCCTTTCCATCGTGGCAAGGCACCGTCAGCTACGTCGCAGCTTACCTTTATGTGGGAAGCGTGAATGAATTGCTTCTGATTCAGGGTGAGACCGTCACTCATGAAAGATGCCACAAATGGAGTGTGTGGCCGATAATAGATATCCTCCGGTGTTCCTATCTGCAAGAATCTGCCGCTCTGTAAAACAGCCACTCGATCTCCAAGTTCATATGCTTCATCACGATCATGGGTGACGAATATGACGGTTGTTTCTTCTTCTTTAAAAATCTGCCGGACCCATTGCCTCAGTTCCTTCCTTAGCTGCAAATCCAGACTGCTGAAAGGTTCGTCCAAAAGCAAAAGCTTCGGTTTCAAAATCAGAGAACGAATCAGGGATACCCGCTGCTGCTGACCACCGGAAAGCTCAGAGGGATAATGATGCATCACTTCTCCAAGGCCGACTCTTTCAATATAGTTCATGGCTTTTATCCTGTTTTCCCCTTTATTTCTTACCTTCATTTCTAACCCATACATGACATTTTCAAGGACATTCATATGAGGGAATAATAATGGCTGTTGAAAGACCATCCCAATGGGGCGTTTTTGAGGCTTTAAAGAGGTGATATCGTTCCCATCAATATACGTATTCCCTTCTGTCGCAGACTCTAACCCGGAGAGAATGCGAAGGAATGTTGATTTACCGGACCCGGATGCTCCAACCAATGTAAGTATCTCCCCTTTTTTTAATGAGAACGTTACGTTGGTTAAGATCTCTTTATCTTTAAATGATTTGGTTAATTGATTAATTTCTATGAATGAACTCAAAGGTTCTTCCTCCCTCTTGGATGTTGATAAGGGAGTAAGAATTTCAAACACCCTTCCAAAATGATGTAAAGCAAGATGGGAATGAGGGCGAACACGATGGAGAAGGCTGCCATCACCGCTTCATCTGCCGTATCGGTAAAAGGATAATAGACCATCGAGAGCGTCACGACATTCCCTCCCCCTATAATCGCTGTAAGCACATATTGGCTCAGGCTGATGACAATCGTCAGGAATAAAACACTCCGAATGCTTGGAAGAAGCAAGGGCATTTCAATATGGTAAAAACGTTGAAAAGCTCTGCCTCCAAGCATAGCTGATTGCTCGATTAATTTCGTACCGATCCTCTCATAGCCTGTTTTAAACATTTTGATACTATACGGAATGGTGGGTACTAAGTGAACGAGAGCCACGCCGGTCCAGTGATCAGCCAGTCCATATCGTATGAACGTAATATGAAGTCCGATTGCCACCACTAATACGGGTAGGAATAGCGGCAACATAAGAAGTGCTTCCACGATGGACTTCCCTCTGAACGACGATAATGAAAACACTCTTCCTGAAGTAACGCCAATCAGAAGATTGATCGCCAGTACCACAATGGCAATCCAGATGGAGGCACCAATCGAATCCACGAATTCCCCCTCATTTATTAGCACCTGCCACGCCCTTAAACCAGGTTCAACAGGAACCGGACTCCCCCATCTCCAAACACCGAAAAAACTTTTATAAATTAAAAATAAGAAAGGAAACACAAAAAGAAGGAAGGATATGATATAAAATAACGATTTTCTCATGTGAACACCTCTAATTTCCAATCCCTTTTGTAATGTGCATTCGTTTCTTGTTTGTGAAGTAAATAAGGAGCCACATCACGAACCCAATGCCAAGCCCGACTAATACGAGTGAGGCGAAAGCCAAGGGACGGTCACTCCAGCTGCCACTGTAAAACCAGTCGTAAACAAGGATGGCCAGCATTTGCGGTGACGTCACTCCCAGAAGCCGGGGCACTTCAAATGCTGTAAAAATGAATGCGAACAGAATCGCTCCGGTTTCAACGAGAACGGGAAGGATAAATGGCCATTCTGCCACCCAAAATGCTTTATAGGGACCCGCCCCCAGTAAAGAAGCGATCTCTTTATAGTTTTTAGAAAGCGTCGCGTAAACAGGTAACAGCATCAGGGTAACAAAGGGTACCTCCTTCCAGACATACGTCAGAATGATTCCGATCCCATTCCGATCCTGGACCAGGGTCGGGAATTGACTTCGGTCGTCGATCCAACCGGCCATTCCGAACACATTGGAGAAAAAACCACTGTGATTAAAGAGCAAATAGACGAGATAAGCCCATACAAAATGGGGAACCAGCATGGGAATCCATACAAGAAGTTTATGTTTATTTTCCTTTAGTAAAGGTGAGAATGCCTTCACAATCCCCAATCCAATGCAAAGAGATAGAATGGTCGAGATGGAAGTCACAGTCAAACTGAAGAGAAAGGATGTCACAAAACGCTTCTCTTTGAATAAATCAGCGTAGTGCCCGAATGTGATAGTTCCTTCACTTCTAACGCTTTCCAGTAAAGCAAGCACGATACCAAGTCCCGGAATGAAGATAAAAAAGAGTAGGGCGGGAATGAGGAGAAACGTGTTATTGACTCTCTGCCACTTCACGGATCCAGTTCTCCTTTAACCATTCCACGTACGCCGCATCCAGTTCTCCCCTATAGGTCTCTTCGAGTATAGATGCCTTCAGTACACTTCCTCCCCGATCCACGCTCATAAATTTATTTCTCCATTCCTCATTCAGCTTTTCATAGGAAATAGGTGAACTTTCCCCCCAGTAGTCAGGCTTTATTTTCTCAAACTGAGCTTCAGGAGAGAGTAGTTCATTGATGGCCACCAGCGCTCCTTCTTTGTTTGGGCTATTGAATGGAATAGCCAGGAAATGAGTGTTCCCGATTGATCCCACATCGTTTAATACGAATGACTTTGTGCTTTCCGGGAACACCCCATCTTTGATCAAATGTTCTGCTCTCGCTTCGTTGTATCCCATTGTCATCCAAACCTCTTCCTGGCTATATAGCTTATCAAGGTCTGTTAATGTGGCGGGGTACGTTTCTCCTTCTCGCCATAAGAACGGCTTCATGTCATTCAGCTCTTTCCATACCTCTTCCCCCATCTTCTCTGCTGTTCCTTCGTCGAATGAAGACTGAGCTAAATCCCGGTCCGATTTCGCATAAAGAACATGTCGAAGAAAGGCATTCCCGGTAAAATCGGCCGGATTAGGATAGGTGAATTTCCCCGGATGCTCTTTCATGAATGCTTTTAATTCATCGAAGCTGGAGGGGGGATTTTTCACTTTTTCGCTGTTATAAAAGAAGACAAATTGAACCTTTCCCCACGGTGCCTCATACCCTTCTGTTTCCGTCCCGAAGTCATAATGAAACGCTTGACTTTCTGTATCATAATATTTCGTGAAGTTTGGTAACTTATCTGTAAACGGACCTGCAAGTAAGTCATTTTCTTTTGCATTTTTAAAGTTTTCTCCATTAATCCATACGATATCGATCGTTCCTTTCTCTTTGCCCGCCCGCTTCTCCGTTTGTAGCTTTTGCAGAATTTCCGGTGTATCCAAAGGTACTCGATTTAACTCGATATTATTTTTTTCTTTCAGCATAGGAGCAACTACGTCATCAATATAACGGTTAATCCCATCGTCACCGCCCCACATGAAGAGATTCACTTTCGTTCCTTCTGCTACCGACGTGATGGTTTCCCAATCTTCATCGGGAAGTCCCCCCCTATCGGTTGCATTTGAAGGACCACAAGCAGATACTAATAGTAAGGAAATAAAACCAATAATAGCCAACCATTTTTTCATACACCTTGCTCCTCTGCTCTTTTTCTATAATTCTATTGTACTGAACCTCCTGATAGAAAAAAGTAATCTGCCTTACATATGTAAATCTATGCCCTTGTAAAGGAAGAAAGAAACAAGTTCAGCACATCCTCATGTGTCATCGTGCTCATATTCGGGAAGACTTGTAACCTTTTGGGATAAACCTTGTCTAATACAGTAAGGAGGTGGATTTGGCATGAAGCGATTGATCATGTTATTTATTATACTTGTGGCAGGAATAGCTGGCTGCGGTACGGCTGACGAGGAGAACAGCAGTCAATCCAAAGAGGATCAAAACTCAGGAGCTGGTGAAGATATTTCTGTACAGAAAGGGATTGTTGCAGGCGAAATGGAACCTTCATTAACAAAACAAGATGGAAGCGGTCAGGTTGTCTATGTATATTCAATTAAAAACCAAACAGAGCAAGAGAAAACCTTCGTTTTTTCATCAGGACAAACCATTGACTTTGAACTTAGAAACGATAAAGGTGAAGTAGTGTATAAGGACTCAAAAAATAAGATGTATACCCAGGCAATCCAGGAGATCACCGTGAAACAGGGTGAAGAATTTTCCCAGAAGGTTGTTGTTCCCAATGTCGGGAGCGGTACCTATACATTGACCGTTTGGTTAACGGCTAAAGGAGACCAGAACTATCAAGCTAAAACAGAGGTACAGGTGGATCAGTAGAACATAAAAAGGATTAATTTCACATGCTCAGAAGACAGTGAGATTAATCCTTTTTTGCATAAACAGGTAAAGGGCCATTTAAGGAAATTCGCTCTGGCGTCACAATACAGCTTCTCCCAAAAAATCGGACACCCTGATCTTGGGCTTCTTCCATGACCCGGGAAAAATGGGGGTCGATTTCAGGAGCGGAAGTGATCCCCCGCAAATCCGTTCGCTGAGCAATAAACAGGACGGCTGTTTGATAGCTTCCTTTCGCCTGAAGATGTGTAAGCTCCTCTACATGCCTTGCACCTCTTGACGTGACGGCATCAGGAAATTTCCCTACTCCTTCTTCTACCATGGTGACACTTTTTACTTCAAGCAGTAATTTTTGTTCATTTTGTTTGTGGGTGAGTAAGAAGTCAAAGCGTGAGTTTCCTACTGTATATTCGGCTTTTTCTAACCGCCAGTCCTTTAGCTCTTCCAGCACTTCCAACTGTAAGGCTTCGAGCACTAACCGATTCGGATATTGGGTATTCAAAGACACATACATATCGTTAGAAGCATCATACGTCATGACGGCTGACCATTTTGTTTTTCTTTTAGGATCGGTTGATGCCTGAAGCCAGATCGGGTTTCCACGCACCAATAATTCTTTTAATCTGCCTGGATCAGGTAAATGGACTTTCTCTATTGAACCTGAAGGGAGCTGACACTCGAGCACAAATCGATTGAGGCGCTCGAGAAACACTCCTCGAACCAAGTTGTCATGAAACTGAATTTCAACCAAGCTTTCACGCTCCTTCTTTCCTCATTACCGAAGTAAAGCACTCCAGCTTTTCGTTTTACGATCATAGGATAATAATCCGTTTGCTGGTGATTTCCGGATTTGCTTATAATCTTCCGCCATCTCGTCCATATCGTAATAATCACCGATTACCCATATAGGGATTTCTATCTTGCCTCTCGTTAGTATGGCTTTTTCCAACGAAATGACCATACCTTCTTTTAATTTGTCTCTAAAGGAATGAATCACTTCCTGACCGATGATAGGATAGTCTTTCTCTTTCTTCATACCAAATAAGCCTTTTCCGCCTTTGACTGTACTCAATTTCGAAGAAACCGTCGCTCCTAACATATGATAGAAGTCTTCAATTTCCCGATAATAAATCTTATTAAACCACCCATCATCATGGGAAAGGTACGCGTAACGATTGTTCAACTTTGAATAAAAAGGAGGGTTCAGGGGTTGCTTGACGTGTCCCATATAAAGAAGCTCAGCGATTTCCTGACCGTTCAATTCGTTGACTCCCACTTCTTCATCAAAGTCAATCCAACAGAAATCACCATAGCTCTGTACCCCATCATTCATGATCTTCTTCATTTCATCCTGTTCCACATACTCCATATGCGTATGTATATTAAAAGCGCCATGCTCGTACTGATGCTTAATGAGAAGTAGATTCTTCAATGGTTCTCGGGCATTTGAAGCAAACTCGTTGAAATTGATCCCGTAGGAAACGACATACTGACGTTCCGTATTCTTGTGAACATAGATGATATCTTTAACCTGATTATTTGCCTTCAAGAACATTCCCTCCATCTGATTGACACGATGCACAACTCGTAGTTTCTATTTTAGCAAATATGTATGGTACTTGTTCTTTTCTATTTCATTTCAAAATGATGACAAAAGTCGCAGGTAATTGTCGAAAATAGTCATATTGCAGGACTGTTGGCTTTCATTATTTCTAATTAGGTTTACCGGAAGGGAAGGAATCGCGGTCACGTTTTTAGGCCACGGCACTTTCTTCTCATATTCTGAAGACATATTATGATCACAATTATGTAAAAAATGGTATTCCTCTTCCCTCTTCCTCTGTCTGATCCCACTCCTATAGGCTTTATCATTGATTTCATTTCGACAAATGACGTTTGATGCCTGTCACATCCCGTCAGAACTTCCGTATTTTATCAGGTCATGAGTAGAAATTTCCCTTCATTTCTATTAGACTAGGAATGTGAAATCTTTAGAAATTCAGGTGAATTGATTATGGAAACTCGCCAGCGATTTGCTGACAAGATCGATTGGGGTCTTCTCTTTTTATTAATGTTGTTTTTTATCGTCAGTGCTATGGGAATAAGCAGTGCCCAGACCTCAGGTCAATATGGGACAAACTTTGTGATAAGACAGGCTTTTTGGTATGTCGTAGGTGGAATTATTATTGGTGGAGCCTTATTCCTTGATTCCGATCAGTATAAGCGACTTGCCTGGTACATATACGGTGCAGGGATTTTCCTGCTACTAGTATTACTCATCTCACCGGAAAGCATCGCCCCTTACAGAAACGGAGCCAAAAGCTGGTTCATGCTTGGACCGCTTGGTTCGATTCAGCCTTCAGAATTTATGAAGACGTTCTTAATTCTTGCTCTGGCACGAATCATTACGAATCATCATGAGCTATACCCAAGTAAAACATTGCAAACAGATTTTCAGTTGTTAGTGAAAATCGGGGTCACGACTCTCCTTCCCCTTGCTTTTATTATGCAGCAGCCGGATTTAGGGACTTCCCTTGTTATTTTAGCCATCATGACCGGAATCATCTTAGTTTCAGGTATTACGTGGAAGCTGATCGTTCCGATATATGCTTCTATCGGAGTGCTTGGGGGAATCATCCTTTCACTTGTGATTTGGGCCCCTGAGCTGCTTGAAAAATATTTAAATGTAAAGCCTTATCAATTTGGACGCATTTATGCTTGGTTAGATCCTTATAACTACGCAAAATTAGAAGGATTTCACTTAATTAACTCCCTTAACGCCATTGGCTCCGGGCAGATCTTCGGGAAAGGCTACAGTGATGGAGAAGTATATATCCCGGAAAATCATACCGACTTTATTTTCAGTGTGATCGGGGAGGAATACGGATTTATTGGCGCAAGCGTCGTGATCAGCTTGTACTTCCTGTTAATTTACCATCTGACGAAAACGGCATTGGACACGAAAGAACCATTCAATGCCTATGTATGCGCAGGGATTATCAGTATGATTACTTTCCATGTGTTCCAGAACATCGGAATGACGATTCAATTACTTCCGATCACCGGGATCCCCCTTCCTTTTATCAGCTATGGGGGAAGCTCTCTTATGGGGAATATGCTGGCCCTCGGACTTGTATTCAGTATGAGGTTCCACCATAAAACGTATATGTTTTCATCAGAAGATTCTTAATTACAGGTTGCATTCATCTCCAGAATGTGTAAAATGATAGTAATTATATACGAATATTCTATGATGAAGAGAGTAATTCCGACGTGGATCAAAAGCGAACCGGGGATGGTGTAAGCCTGGTGTGAAGCCTGGGATGAACCGCACTTCTGAGAAGTTTTTCTTGAAGATAGTAGAGAAAAACCGGGATCTCCCGTTATACAATGAGCGCCCTTTTGGGGAATAAGAGTGGTACCGCGAGCTAAACTCGTCTCTATGTTGGATAGAGACGGGTTTTTTTGTGTTTGATTTTATCAGGAGGTGTAGATGATGGATTTGAAATCAATAGTAGCCGATAGGCTCACGCATGTGCTGTCTGATTGGAACCAGAATAATCTTTATGAGTTGATTGAAACGCCCAAACATTCTCATTTGGGGGACCTTGCCTTTCCGTGCTTTCAGCTGGCAAGATCATGGAAGAAAGCACCCCACATCATTGCCGGAGAGATTGCCGATGCCCTCTCCTCTCCTTTTTTCAGCAAAGTAGAAGCAGCGGGCCCTTATGTTAATATCCGATTTGATGGATTGAAAGCAGGGAAAGAAATTGTTTCAGCCATCTTGGCGAAAGGCACGGATTACGGAAGTCATGAATTTGGAAATCAAAAGACCATCGTATTGGATATGTCCTCCCCTAATATTGCGAAACCTTTTTCCATGGGACATTTACGCTCTACAGTCATCGGAAATTCCATCGCCACCATTGCCGAAAAATGCGGCTATACAACAGAGAAAATCAATTATATCGGTGATTGGGGTACACAATTCGGGAAATTGATCGTCGCATTCAAAAAGTGGGGAGATCAACAAAAAGTGAAGGATAACCCGATCGCTGAATTGTTTATTTTATATAAAAAATTTCATGAGGAAGCAGAAAAGGATCCCTCACTTGAGGAAGAGGGAAGAAAAGCCTTTAAGCTATTAGAAGATGGAGACCAGGAAGTAACGGAGCTTTGGAAATGGTTTAAAGATGAATCACTTCATGCCTTTAAAACGATTTACTCGTTGCTCGGAGTGGAATTTGATTCCTATAATGGCGAAGCGTTCTTCAATGACAAAATGGATGAAGTCGTGACATTGCTTCTGAATCATGACCTTCTCGAAACCTCCGAAGGTGCGAAGGTCGTTCGTTTAGAGGGGAATCTCCCGCCCTGTCTCATCAAGAAGTCTGATGGAGCCACCCTTTATGCTACGAGAGATCTCGCTGCAGCACTGTATCGCCATCGTCAACATGACTTTGATGAAGCTCTGTATGTGGTCGGCCAGGAACAGACCACTCACTTCAAACAAGTGATGGAAGTACTGAAGAAACTCGGGTTTAACTGGGCGGATGATATGAAACATATCCCCTTCGGACTTTATCTGAAAGATGGAAAGAAGATGTCCACCAGAAAGGGCAGAGTCATTTTACTCCAAGAGGTTCTTCAAGAAGCGATTCATATGGCAGAAGAAAATATTAAGCAGAAGAACCCTGATTTAATTAATGCTTCAGAGGTGTCGAAAGATGTTGGGGTCGGCGCCATAATCTTTCATGATTTAAAAAATGATCGGGTGAACGACATTGAATTCTCCCTGGAACATATGCTGACCTTCGAAGGTGAAACAGGTCCATACATTCAATACACGTACGCCAGAGCTCAATCCATTCTGAGAAAAGCGGGTGGATCCCTTCCATTGACGTTTGAAGGGCTTGACGATGCTGAAAGCTGGGACGTGATTAAACAGTTACGCTTATTTCCGGAGATGGTCGAGAAGGCGTGGAAACACTATGCGCCTTCAACCATTGCCAAATATTTAGTCGATACCGCACAAAGCTTTAACCGTTACTACGGAAAAACTAAAATCATCTCAGAAGACTCCCAGCAGGCCTCCCGTTTAGCCTTGGTTCACGCTGTTTCGACTGTCCTCGCGGAAGGATTACGATTATTAGGAATGAAGTCTCCTTCAGAAATGTAGAATAAATAAGATTTCTGTCACTATTTCCCGAGAAATAGATTATTTCGCTTCAAGCTTTTTCAACCTTTGTTATTAGTTACATCAATCGTATTATATGTTACGAAACTTCCGTGAAGTGGTTTCATCCATACAGGATAATTCATGACTCCTTTTGTGAAAAGTGATATACTTTCTTATGTTCCATTAAAATCGAAAATTACGCTTGATCAATAAAGGAGATTACTGAACTTATGTCTGAACTACTTCACGCTTTCGAAGCTTGGTTATTGGATTATGGTGTATGGGGTCTGATTCTTGTTTCATTCGCCGATTCATCATTTTTCCCCATTCCACCTGATGTATTACTGATTCCATTAGCAATTGCCAATCCAGAGAGCGCATTGCTTTATGCACTTTATACAACGATCGCTTCCGTTATCGGTGCCCTTTTTGGCTGGTTGATCGGAAAAAAACTTGGAAGACCGATCCTTGTGCATTTCTTCTCTGAAAAAAGGATTCAAAAAGTAGAGGAATACTTTACTAAATATGGAGCAATGGCTCTTTTAATTGCTGGACTGACACCTGT
This sequence comes from Rossellomorea sp. NRS-1567, assembly GCF_050467885.1. NCBI lineage: Bacteria > Bacillati > Bacillota > Bacilli > Caryophanales > Bacillaceae > Rossellomorea > Rossellomorea sp. NRS-1567. Next base: position 40,074 of record NZ_JBITPL010000006.1, read on the forward strand.
GCCTTATAAGATTTTCACGATTTTCGCAGGGGTTTCCGGTGTTAAGATCAGAGTACTGGTGATCTGGTCGATTATCGGAAGAGGAATTCGTTTCTTCCTTGAAGGTGCAATCATCTTAGCACTTGGAGCTAAAGCAAAACCTTTCATTGAAGAGAACTTTACACTTCTTACGCTTGGGGCTGGTGGCGTCTTAATCACCGTTTATCTTGTATACTTGGTCATAAAGAAGAGAAAACAAACTGTATAATCACAGGAAAAGAGAGCAAGGGGACAAATAAGCCCCCTTGCTCTCTTTTTATTCTGACATTCCAACCAAAAATCGCAGATGCTTATTTAACACTTGGAGAGATTGCCTGGTTCCTTCATATAATTCCCCATCCATATCAAGCTTTTCATTCTGTCCAAGTTCGATATGGGCTTCCCTTGCTTGAATGTGCATAATATCGTCATATTGTTCACTGATATTGCCTGTACTTTTGATAACGAGAAACTCCTTTAATAACGGAAATCCACTTTTCTTGACAACGTAAATATCCATTAACCCATCCTCCATATCAATGCAGTCGGGCAGTGGATTAGAGCCTATCGATCGTCCGTTAGCGGCCAATAGCATCACCACTTCCTCTTCGATCACTTCAGTTTCCGTTGTTATCTTTACATTTAAGAGTGGGGAATCCTGAATGGATTGAAACGCACTAATATAATAACTCAGTTTTCCCAGGACACTCTTTGATCCCACGTCGATATTATCACTCGTCTGAGAGACCAGCCCCGTTCCCCAGAAATTACTGAAATACCGATGGTCCGCTTTGACGATATCGATATCCTTTTCGAAAGGACGCTCGGTAATGAGTCGGACAGCTTGTCCAATATTCATGGGAATATGTAACGAGCGTGCAAAGTCATTACACGTCCCTCCAGGGAGGAGTCCTACCAATGGCCGTTTTTCTAAGACTGCCAATCCGTTGATGGCCTCATGAATCGTTCCGTCACCACCCATAATGACCACCAGTTCATATTGACTTCCCGTTTCCTTACAGATTCTTTCGGCATCGCCTTTCTCTTTCGTTTTATGAATAATTAAGTTCGTGCAGATATCTAATAAAGGGGGCACGGCATCTTTTAACAGAACTTCTAACGTTCCTTGACCTGCCTTCCCGTTACAAATCAACAATATATCCGAAAACCTCGTCATGAATATCGTCACCTAACTTTTAGAGTAGTAAATAAAAAGAGGCTGACCCAAAACGATGAGTGATGTCATCCTTAAAGGACCAGTCCTAATACTTTCAGAGTTTCTGATTTATATCTATAATGTTCCTGACTTAGAAGCCCTTGAATTCTTGGGTCAACCTCTTTTACTATGCTGTATTGGAATCTTCTTGAGGGACTTGGAGAACAGATCGATAGGCAATCCCAAGACGACCTTTAATATAACTTTCGGGGTCATAAGGAATATGGTGATTTTCCATTCGATGAATTTCCGTTTCTGCAAACATAGCAAGTGCACGACACACCTGATCTAACGCCATGCTTGCACGATGAGGATCTGGCTGTTCCCGGCTCATACAGTAGTATGAAATTTCATCTGCCTTCTTTCTGATTTCCTTTAATGCCTGTAAATCAAACATCATTCTCTCCATACCTACCCCTCCTCTTCACTACTACTTAGTATATCGTGAAGAAAGGTGGAATATGTCTGTCCAACGTTTATCGAGGAGTAAGTTTAATAGTCTTGGGTTAACGTCTTAGGTAATGGCTGATACTGCTTCAGTGAATGAAGAATTTCACGTCTTGATTTCGTCTTTGAAATATTAACACCAACGTTCGACAATTTCGTTATCACTTTTTTTAAGCGATCGTTCTCCTTTACCACGTTAATCACCTCTTTTATAAAATGTCGTTACCTATTTGTACGTTTATTCTAAAGAAAAGTTTCACTTTTTGGTTAATGGTTTTCCTTTTCCCTAAAAATGAAACTATAATCCTATTTCCACACTTTTTCTTAGAATATTTTGTCCCTGATTACACATTTTAATATCATGAAAACAAAACTGACTCTCATCATTGTTGTACTATCCATTGTCATTAGTCTAATGGGTCTAAATGAAACGTCTGCTGCAAGCGCTTATACTGTCAGGAAAGGAGATACTCTTTGGAAAATTTCAAAGAAGTTGCGGATCGAACTGTCTGAAATAATTGAAGCCAACCCTCAATTGTCGAATCCGGATTTAATTTATCCCAATCAAAAACTCAACATCCCGACGCTTCAAAAAGCTAAATCGATTGAAGGTCAAGTCATTGATTTAACCAATCAGGAGAGGCAAAGGAACGGCCTTTCTCCTCTTCAGCTTGATTGGCAGCTAGCCGGGGTTGCCCGTTATAAATCACGTAACATGAGGGACGTTGGATATTTTTCGCACAGAAGTCCGACGTACGGATCCCCATTTGATATGATGAAAAGCTTCAACATCGAATATAGTCAGGCCGCTGAGAATATTGCAGCTGGTCAAACAAGTGCTGAGCAAGTTGTCCGTGAGTGGATGGATAGTCCGGGACATCGAAAGAACATTCTCACTGGATCCTATACTCATATCGGGGTGGGATATGCCAAGGGAGGATCTTATGGGACGTATTGGACTCAAATGTTCATTACTAAATGATAACCAGGAAACACTCTATGAAGGTCCGTCCCTCTCATTTGAAAATAATGGCTGAACGCATTAAGAATAGTTGAGGGGATTTGTTGAATAATAATCGTGTACTGTCAATTTTATTAAGGGGGAATTTACATGCAAGTACGTGATATTATGTCGACAAATGTGGAAGCTGCTTCAAATCAGGACTCACTTCAGAGCGTCGCTTCTAAAATGAGCTCCAAGAATGTCGGTTCCGTTCCCGTTGTTGAAAACGGACAAGTTGTCGGTATGGTAACAGACCGTGATATTGCTACTCGTGGACTGACTCAAGGTGCACAGGGAAATGTCTCTCAAGTAATGTCACAACAGGTTGTGACAATCTCTCCGGATGCCTCGGTTGAAGAAGCATCAGCTTTGATGTCTCAACACCAGGTCCGTCGTTTGCCTGTCGTGGAAAATGGACAGCTGGTCGGAATACTGGCTCTGGGAGATTTGGCAGTACAACAGCAATCTGATCAAAGTGCCGGAAGCGCCCTTAGTGGAATTTCACAAAATCACCTCCGCTAACTGAGGCTACAGGTGCTCACTTCTAAGCTTTCTTTATCCAAATAAGAGGCTATCTTTGCATAGCCTCTTATTTTGTGTTGAAGATGTAAAGAAGGTCCGTCCCTCCGTTCGACTTGGTTATAGGTAAGTCGGCATATTTTTCACTTTCAGGAAGGATTTTCTTGTATTGTGACGAATATGTGTAAATACAAATGATGTTTATGGAGGAGGAGGTTTTTTATGAGTCGTGCTGCACGATCGTATCGCAAGGAAGTACGTCATTTTAAACGTGAGAACCGCAGGAGAGTCTTCGCCGACAGCATTTTTGATTTCTTATTTATGTTATTTGGAATTTCAATGATTACGGGTATTTTACTATTTGCTTTAGGATTCTGGAATTATTATTAAACCTTATCCCATCCTTCTATATTAAAAATCCTCATGACAAGCATTCATACATCCCTGCTTCATATGAACAATCAAGATGTAGCCATGGATTCCTGTGGCTTTTTTTGTTGAGAAAAATGAGCTTTAACTCCTCCCTGGTTCTTGTTGTATGCCCCTTCTTATATTCAGTATTGATCAAAGATTAGCACTTATTAAAATTCTAAATAGTAACCGTTTTCAATGTTATAGTAAACTTTGTTATCTATTTTTAAGGAGGTTTTACTATGTGGTGGCGTTTTGACACTATCTTAATTCAAGAACCTATGGCAATCTTTTCATATTTAGCTGCCTTAGTAGGTCTTGTGTTCATTCTTGGGGAGTCGAAGAACCCTTTCTTACAGAAGTTCTTTCACTATGCTCCACCATTAATCTGGACTTATTTCCTTCCGATGTTATCTACAACGTTTGGAATCATCCCGGATCAGTCATCTTTATATGACTTTACATCGGCTTACATATTACCAGTCGGATTATTATTGCTGCTTCTTTCTGCGAATGTTCCAGCAACATTAAAGCTGGGTCCCAAAGCGATTACGATGTTCCTTGCCGGGACTCTTGGTGTCGTGATCGGAGGTCCCATCGCTTTAGCCATATTCCAGCCGTTTCTTCCAGAGGACGCATGGACTGGCGTAGCGGCACTTGCCGGAAGCTGGATTGGCGGGAGCGCAAACATGGCAGCCATGATTGAAGCTACTGGTACACCGAAAGAAATCCTTTCTCCTATTATTGTCGTCGATACCGTTGTCGGTTATAGCTGGATGGGAATCATGATTGCCCTTGCAGGATTCCAACATAAATTCGATAAATGGAACAAAGCGGATAACTCGATCATCCGGAAGGTGAATGAGGATATGGGAGAACTTCAACGTAAAAATTCCAAGCCTATCGAGGTTCCTTACCTTGCTGCCATTATTGGTTTAGGATTCGGTGTAGCTTACGTTGTACGAAAGTTCTCAGAAACGTTACCGGTCACCAATGTACTCTCTGCTGGAACGTGGACGATTATGATCATTTCCGCAGTCGGTATCATCTTCTCCTTTACCAAAATTCGCACCCTTGAGAACTACGGTGCAAGTAAAATCGGGTACGCAGGAATTTATCTCCTGCTTGCAACGATCGGAGCAAAAGCCGATCTTGCTTATGTATGGGATTCCCCTCAATACGTCGCAATGGGGATTGTATGGTTAGCCATTCATGTAATCATCATTTTCTTAGTCGCACGCTTACTACGGGCTCCTCTATTCTTCGTAGCTGTAGGATCTCAAGGAAATATCGGCGGAACAAGCTCGGCTCCTGTTGTAGCCTCTGTATTCCAGCCTTCTCTTGCCCCTGTAGGTTTATTAATGGGGATTCTAGGTAACGTGGTGGGAACTTATGCCGCCGTTGCATGCGCCTGGATTGCCGAATGGGTAAGCAGGACACTATAACCAATTTAAAACGGATCACTGACCATCAGTCAGTGATCCGTTTTTTTGTGAACCCTGAATTCCGGTTACGTGTCTCCCGTAATAAAAAATAATTATTCGGATAGTGAGAAATATATTATTTCAGCATAATTTTATCAACCACTACTTTGGTCTCATAATTACTAAAGAAACCTTTATTACTATGACAAAATAGTTCGACCTTCTAAATAACTATTGGTAATATTTTAATATTCAGATAATAACTTGACTTTTATTTCAAATTTTCAGATAATATTAAACGTAACCGACACAAATTTCTGAGGGGGTTATCATGGATATTTTAAACAATTTAGTCACGGAAGCAAATTCAATATTATGGGGATATATTTTAATAGGCGTACTCCTCATTTTAGGATTATACTTCACAATCGGATCTAAATTCGTTCAAATTCGCCACTTTGGTGAAATGCTTCGATTATTAGGAGATAAAGATGTGGTCGAGGCGGAAGGGGAAAAGCAAATATCATCCCTGCAGGCATTCTTTATTGGAGCAGGTACTCGAATTGGTACAGGTAATTTAGCAGGAGTAGCCATTGCCTTAGCAATTGGGGGACCTGGAGCAGTCTTCTGGATGTGGCTTGTCGCCATCCTGGGAGGAGCCAGCGCGTTTGTCGAAAGTACACTGGCCCAAATTTACAAAGAAAAGGATAAAGTTGGATTCAAAGGCGGCCCCGGCTACTATATGAAGAAACAACTGGGCAAGCCATGGATGAGTTCAATCTTCGCTGTCACCATCATCCTTTCCTTTGGGACAACCTTTAATGCGGTTCAAAGTAACACCATCGCAACAGCTTTCAGTAATTCATTCGGAATTAACACGTTTGTTATCGGAATTGTGTTAGCTGGTTTGACTGCACTCATCATCTTCGGGGGCGTTAAACGTATAGCGACCTTTTCTTCCATCATTGTTCCAATCATGGCGGTCTTCTATATTGTATTAGCTTTATTTGTAGTCATTACGAATATTACAGAAATGCCGGGAGTCATTGCACTTATTTTCAAAAGTGCCTTTGGATTTGAGCAAGTGGTCGGGGGCGGAATTGGTGCCGCGATTATGAACGGTGTAAAACGCGGACTATTCTCCAATGAAGCCGGTATGGGTAGTGCGCCGAATGCTGCCGCTACAGCATCTGTTTCTCACCCTGTCAAACAAGGCTTCATTCAGGCACTTGGTGTATTCTTTGATACGCTGCTTGTATGTTCTGCAACCGCGTTTATCATCTTAACTTCAGATGCGTACGGTTCCGGGCTGACGGGTATCGAGCTATCTCAGGCAGCCATGTCAGAGCACTTTAACTCATGGGCTGGTATTTTCTTAGCGATTGCCATTTTCACCTTTGCCTTTAGCTCCATCATTGGAAGCTATTACTACGGGGAAGCCAACCTTCCATTCATTAATAAAAGTAAGACTGGACTTCTGATTTATCGCTTCATTGCTTTAGGAATGGTGATCTTCGGTTCAGTTGCAAGCCTTGATATTGTTTGGAGCTTAGCAGACTTCTCCATGGCATTAATGGCTCTTACCAACTTAATTGCCATCGGTATTTTAGCACCAATTGCTTTTAAAGCCTTAGACAATTATATGTCTCAGCGTCGACAAGGTTTGGACCCGATTTTCTATGCAGATGATATTCCTGGTTTAAAGGGTGTCGAAAGCTGGCCAACACGTGGACGGGAAATGACTAAAAAAGCTGTGAATGAATAAAGAATCCTACCGAACAGAGCAGGCTGACAGTCTGCTCTGTTTTTCTTTGTCATTTTTTTCTATTCCATTCTCAGGTATACTACTTATAGAAAGCTAGTTAAAGGAGCCTTACATACTATGAGTATCCTATCTTCTCTTTTAGGGGTTTTATTTGTTCTTAACTTAGTCCTTGCTGGGGCCATCATTTTCCTGGAGCGAAAAGATGCCGGTGCGACCTGGGCATGGCTTATGGTTCTGTTTTTCATTCCCCTGCTGGGCTTTATTCTTTATTTAATCTTCGGTCAGAACTTAACCAGAAAGCGATTATTCGACTGGGAAGATATGAAGAAAATCGGCATTGAAGATTTGATTCAAAAGCAGATACACTCCCTGAAAGAACACCGATTCCCTTTTAAAAATGAAACATCCTCCCGCTATCAGGACCTTATTTATATGCACCTCATAAATAATGAAGCACTTTTGACCCAGGATAACGAAGTACAATTGTTCACCCACGGGGAGGACAAATTCGAGTCCTTATTGAAGGACATGGACGCAGCACAGGATCATATTCATATTCAGTATTATATTTTTAAGAAAGACCACTTAGGCAAGCGGATCCTGGAGAAGCTTACTGAGAAAGCAAAGCAAGGCGTAAAGATCAGGGTTTTATATGATGAAATGGGCTCCCGGAGGACAAGAAGACGCTTCTTTAAAGAACTCCTTGCAGCCGGCGGGGAAGTGGCCGTGTTTTTCCCTTCAAAAATCCCCTTCATCAATCTCCGCCTAAATTATCGTAACCACCGAAAGCTCGTGATTATTGACGGGAAAGTAGGCTATGTGGGCGGATTTAATATCGGAGATGAATACCTGGGCTTGAATCCTAAGTTCGGTTATTGGCGTGATACTCACCTGCGGATCATAGGGAGTTCAACCCTTGCCATGCAAACCCGGTTTATTCTGGATTGGAATCAAGCCAGCCGCTCGAAGAAGATCGCCTACGATTTACGATACTTCCCACAGCCTTCCTTTACTGGTCATGCCGGAGTACAGATTGTGACATGCGGCCCCGACTCTGAATGGGAGCAAATTAAAAACGGATATATTAAAATGATTTCATCTGCCAAACGATCCATCTATATTCAAACTCCTTATTTCATACCGGACGTCAGCCTGCTGGATTCGCTGAGAATTGCTGCTCTTACAGGAGTCGATGTCCGGATTATGATTCCAAACAAACCGGACCATTTATTTGTGTATTGGGCGACCTATTCATACATTGGTGAGTTACTGAAGGCAGGAGTGAAGATTTATATATATGATAACGGCTTTATTCATGCCAAAACCATTGTAGTGGATGAAACCATTTCTTCTGTTGGAACGGCAAATATTGATGTGCGAAGCTTTCGCCTCAACTTCGAGGTAAATGCCTTTTTATATGATCAAACTATTTCTGAAAGTCTGAGCGCTGTGTTCAGGAAAGATATGGAGAAGAGCAGAGAATTAACCATGGAAGAGTATGATGAAAGACCTCTGAAGATCAAATTGAAAGAATCAATTTCAAGGCTCCTGTCCCCTATCTTATAGATAGTGATATTCTAAGACATTGCCATGAGGGCCTGGAAGAAGGCATAATAGAGGGTATAATGCGTAATTGATAGAGAGGGATGAAATCATGAGTGTACATAAAGACATTACGAAGCATTCAAGTAAGCAAAATCAGCTGGTACAACAATTTATGATATTGGATGAGCATAGAGAAAGAGCGATCGATGAAGCCGTTCAGCTTTGTTTGAATGAGCAGCCGTTTACAACGGATGCCATTAATCAAGTGACGAATGAAATCAACGTCCTTGCCCGTCAAGGTGTCGTTCCACAGAGAAAGCTTGTCACAATTGAAATGGTGAAGGAATATGCAGCTAAAATAAATGAACCAGGTTTTAGTTGATTCATTTCATTAGCGAGTGTCAGACTCCACATAAAAAGACCTTGAAACGGCTAACCCAAATTAATGGTAGGCGTGTCAGGGTCTTTTACTTTGAATGCTGGAATTTAAGCTTTTAATGCGCTATTCCACCCATCATAAACAAATACAGGTTGTGTACCAATTTCAGCACGTTCTATGACAACATAGTTTTTATGTGACACGACAGTTTGATCATCCGGTAAATCCAGCTTCTTCGCAACATCCTGGTCCATTTTAACAATGACCGTGTTTTCTCTAAGGGTAGTAACCACACCATTGATTACATGTTTCTTTCTTTTGAATTGAACGGTATCTCCAAGGTTTGCATTATCTTTTGAGTACACGAATGTATTTTCCAATTTAATATCCCCTTTTCAAATAATGTAATATGTTTCTTTTCTAGTTTATATAATTGAGAGAATTTTCTAATAATATTATTCTAACTGGTATTTATATAATTTTCAATGAATACTTATCCTTCTTCTACCACAATTCATGTTTTTCAAAACCTTTTAAGAAAACTTTTTTGTTTGCTTATTCTTTCTCCCTCATTATATCAATTGGCTACCATTATAGGAAAATCCTTCCTTTTAATATTTTTTTACAAAAAACGAGACTGGGACAAAACTAAAAAACCACGATATAAAGACGAAAATTAGTAGTGTAGGTTCTTAATACCGCTATTGATTTCCGTGCAAGACTACGCTTTCCGCGGGTAGCGCGTGAGCCTCCTCGGCAAGCCTGCGGGAAGAAAAGCGGAGGGGCTTTGTTCAGAGGCGGGTGGCATAAGGCGAAGCGGCCACGAAGGCGTTCTTTGCCTTCTTGGACGGTTTGACTTATGACATGTGCCTCTAAGCCCCGGAGCTGGACGGGTCTCACATTAGCTACTTTTCCCGCAGGAGTCTTCGTCTTGCACTCCAATCAACCGCTGGAAAGAGCTAAAATCATATGTACCGTAAATAAATAAAAAACCCGAACAAATCTGCCTACTAAAAAGCAGAATAGTTCGGGTTTTACTTAGACTAAAACACTTTTGTCCCAACCTCGCTTTGATGTATTAATAAGCGAGTGCATTTTTCTTTTCTTCTTTCATGAGGACAAAGCAAAGGAAAATACCTAATAGGGATAGGACTGCGAAGAATAAGTACACCGTGTAAATGGAGTACGTTTCATAGATAAAGCCGCCAACAAAGGTACTGAACCAATTCCCCAGTCCGTTTCCGATTGCTGAATATACCGTAACGGCTGTTGCTGTAATGTGGGAAGGCGTGATTTCTTTGATGTAGCGCAGGCCGGCTGGGATGAACAAGCCAATGGCAAGACCTTGCATGACAGCCGATGAATAGACAAGCCACAGGCTAGGTTCTGTAAAGTAAAAGAGCCAGCGGAGCATAGATGCAGCACCTGCCAAGGCAGCGACTGTTAACAAACCGAATTTATCTATCCATCCACCGGCGACCCTCATAAAGGGAACCTCCGATAACACTGCAATCAGGAACGCGAGACCAATTCCCGCATATGTTCCTCCTGAATCTTCTACAAATAATCCGAAATACACATTATTTGCTAGATTCGGACCGAACACTAAGAAAGTGACCGATAAAAAGATGAGGAACTTTTTCATCGTGAATAATTCCTTCATTCCTGCCTTTAAATCAAGCTTTGCTGCCGCTCTCTCTTTCGGAAACCGGAAGGAAAGGAATCCGGAGAGAACTAAACAGATAAAGAAAGAGTAAAAAATGATGGTAGGCCCGATAAATCCTTCTGAAAGTCTTCCCATTATAAAGACTGCTATACCAAAGCCCAAAGAACCGAACAAACGGATATTTCCGTAGTTATACCGGACCTTACTTGTATACTTCAAGCTGATACTATCGGAAACGGGAATGATCGCACTTTGGAAAATGGCAACTAGAATGGCCACGATAAGGAGTCCATAGTAAAAGTCCATAAACAAGTAACCGAGTGCAAAGATTCCCGCCACTAAAGAGGTTAAACCAAGAACCACGGTGGGACGATTGGTCGTGTCACTCACCATTCCCCAAATTGGCTGGAAGAAAATCATCATGATGGGACCTACAGACATGATCGTTCCAATCTGATAGCCATTTAACCCCACGCTTTCGCTCAAATACACACTGAGTAAGGGATATAAACTACCAACACCGAAGAACGTTAATAAGTAAAATCCTTGTAAAGTAAAAATTTGATTTCGTACTGTTCTTTCCACTACCGTATCCCCCAAGATGTTTTTTGTCTTCCTTATAGTAGACCTTGAACGTTCAATTGTCTATGAGTTTATGCCTTATTATGGATAAAGTCATGCTTTTTTAGATTTTCTGGTGCCGGGAAGGAATGTATCGTCCAGCTACGGCGGCTAGTCCCTCGAGGTCATAAGCCAATAACGACAAAAAGGCAAAAAGCGCCTTTCCGCCGTTCTTGTCTTATGCTTGTCGGGACTGAACGAGCCGCCTCCGCTTTTGTTTCATCCAGCTACGGCGGCTAGTCCCTCGAGGTCATAAGCCAATAACGACAAAAAGGCAAAAAGCGCCTTTCCGCCGTTCTTGTCTTATGCTTGTCGGGACTGAACGAGCCGCCTCCGCTTTTGTTTCAGAAAAATTTCCCGTTTGACTTTTTCGAGTAAACCCTTTAAAGTATGGAAGTATATTTTAAATCAACTAAATACGATATTCTTCTTATCCAGAGAGACGGAGGGACTGGCCCTGCGATGTCTCGGCAGCGGACTCATATTGAGTGCTGTGCCACATCCAGCAAGCGAAATGCTTGAAAGATAAGAGGAGTGTTTCGTTCTTTTGAAACCTCTTCTTATTCCGGAAGAGGTTTTTTGTATTTTAGTAAATTGGACGACAAAGGAGTGTTAGGAATGAATCAAGAAAAAGGAAATCTATTGGCGTTACTGCCTTTGATCATATTTGTTTCTCTGTTCCTTGGAGCAGGCATCATTTCAGGAGACTTTTATGCCTTTCCTGTACTAGTATCAATTGTCATCGCATCCGTTGTAGGTCTGTTGATGAACCGAAAAGAGACGTTAACGGCTAAGATTGAGCGTTTTGCTAAAGGATCCGGTCACCCTGATATCATGATCATGGTCTTTATCTTCCTGTTAGCGGGAGCGTTTTCCGGAGTAGCTGAAAAGATGGGAGCCGTTGATTCAACTGTAAACTTCGCCCTATCCGTGCTGCCTGGTAACTTGATCATTGTGGGATTATTTATTATCGCTGCTTTCATTTCGTTATCAATGGGTACATCCATGGGAACGATCGCAGCACTCGCGCCAATCGGTGTCGGGATTAGTTCAGGTACAGATATTTCTATGCCCCTTGCCATGGCGACCGTCATTGGAGGAGCGATGTTCGGAGATAACTTATCGTTCATTTCAGATACGACCATTGCAGCTGTTCGTACACAGAAAACGGAAATGAAAGATAAATTTAAAGTCAACTTCTTCATTGTATTACCTGCCGCAATTGTGACAATGGTGATTCTCCTTGTTCTTACTATGGGGAATCAATCTACTGTCGGAGCGGAAAGCTTTAATTGGATTAAAATTCTGCCTTACCTTGGAGTTATCATCGGTGCTCTTGCAGGATTAAATGTGTTTGTCGTTTTGTTAGGCGGAATTGTTTTAGCTGGAATCATTGGATTCATCGATGGAAGCTTTACTCCAGCCAGTTATTTCGGTAGCGTGGCCGATGGAATGACAGGAATGGCAGAGATTGTGATCCTTTCCGTGCTGATCGGCGGGGTTGTCGAACTTATCCGTCATAACGGCGGGATTCAGGCTTTACTTTATCACGCCACTCGCAAAATCAAGTCTCCTCAGGGAGCACAGCTTGCTACTGCAGGATTAGTGAGTTCTACTAACCTGTGCACAGCAAACAACACAATTTCAATCATTATTGCCGGCCCGCTTGCTAAATCGATTAGTGAAAACTATGGGGTGGATGCCCGTAAATCAGCCAGTATCCTTGATATTTTCTCTTGTTCGATTCAAGGATTAATCCCTTACGGAGCACAGGCCCTGTTAGTGGCTGAAGTCGCAGGCATTTCACCAATCAGCATCATCCCATATGCCTTCTACCCGATCTTGATTGCTGTTTGCGGTCTGATTGCCATTCGATTTGCACTACCGAAATTCACACGCAAATCTGCACCGGAAGCAAACCCGGTTCGATCTTAATAGATGAATTTAGAGAGACAAATCCTTTGGGGTTTGTCTCTTTTTTTGATAAGAAAAAAGCAGATTCCGTTTCCGGTAACCTGCTTTCTTTTTATAACAAATCATTTACATGATACAGCTTACCACTTTCAATTTCGCTTTCTGTTACAAGTTTAACCAGTGCACTTGCGACCGTATCGGTTTCACGAAGCATTCCTTCCTCTTTATAGCGCTGGAAGGATTCGACATCGGCAAAGGCTTCTTTAGAGGAGGAACGGATTTCACCTTGCATATCTGTATCCATGACACCAGGGCTGAAGGCAATCACTTGATGTCGGCTATGCTTTTTAGAAAGCTCTAAGCTTACGGTTTCTGTCAGCATATTCACTCCGGCTTTGGTTGCGCAGTAAGTACTCCAGCCATATACAGGGCGACTTCCAGCTCCTGAGCTGATATTGATCATGATCATCTTCGAGTCAGAACCCCGGGCTGCTTTTATCATCTCATTGGTAGCGATCATGGGAGATAGTAAATTCACATGCACACTCGTTTCAAGAGCTTGATTTTCTACTTCACCCGACGGATTGATTGGTGTCACCACACCGGCGTTTTGGACAACATAGACTCTGGTAGGTTTATATCCAAATACTTTTGCTCCCACTTCACGAAAGACCGCTTCTGTTTCTCCTGATTGTGCAAGATCACACGATAGGAAGTCATAAGATACCTCTTTTTCCCCGGCAAGCTTTTGCAGTCTTTCATTATCTGACCTGGAAACATTGATCAAACCTATGCCTTTTTCAATAAATAGCTTGGCAATCGATTCACCTAATCCTCTTGTTGCTCCCGTCACAATTGCATAATCCATATGGAATCATCTCCTTCTTACCTTCTGATTATAAGGGAGAGTCTTCTTATAACAAATAAATAAGCATTGAATTAACGGAAGATTTACAAAGTGGCGGTTGCCCAGCTAAGTGAAAAGGCACACCATCAAGGCATACTCTCATCAATCAAATGATATTCAGGGATTAAATCTGACAGTGGGACAATGGAAGCTTTTTTCTCATAAAGAGGAAGAAACTCTTCAAGCATGGTGGCAACCTTGATTCCTGTGACCCCGACATGACCTATGGCAATGGTTGAAGTGTCACTATCTAATTCTTTAGAAAGGAGCTTGGCTTGCTTTCCGATATGCTGGATGGTATAGACATCATCAAAGAATAATTCGTTCTCAAGATAGGGCACATCCAATTCCTTCGCAAGCTTCGGAATGACACTCTTTCCTGTTGTTTTACTATCAAGATAAAATAACCCCTTTTCCTTGCATACCTCTAAAACGATTCTCATGACCCTCTCATTGGCAGTGGCCCTTGAGCCCATATGGTGATTGACTCCTACTGCATAGGGAACCTCTTTGATCGCCTTTTCTACTCTTTTACGGATTTCGTCATTTGAAAGCGAAGTGGTAATTGCCCCGGGTCCAAGCCAGCTTGCTTTCCCGGACATCGGTTCCATTGGAAGGTGTACGATGACCTCATGGCCCCGACCATGTGCCTTTTCCGCATCTTCCAGTGTTGTTGGCAGAAAGGGCATAACTGCAATTGTCAAGGTAACCGGTAAGTTCAGAATTTCTTCTGTTCCCTTCATGTCGTTTCCTAAATCATCAATAACGATCGCGAGTTCATTATGATGGGCTGGAAGGGGCAGGATGTTTCTTGCAGAAGATGAAGCATGAAAAAAGAACGTCAATAGTAAACAGAAGAACAGGATTCTCATCTTTCATCACTCCTTTTTCTTTATCATGTCCATTTTGAGGAGTATATACGAAAGAGGTCCGTCCCTGATGAGAGCGTAAATAAAGGCAGGAAGCTTATTCTCGCTTCCTGCCTTCTTAGTTTATGAGGTCCGTCCCTCATCCCAGCCTTTGGTGGGGCGGTCGCTGGGGTAGCCGTGGGTTTGGCGGTACGTTTTTCTTTGGGTGGTAAAGTCCCACCAGTTTTTGGTGGAGGATGGGTGGTTGGCGTGATGGACGACACACCTGAGGGAGTCTTCTACGCAGGGGTCCATCCAGACGCCGTATTTCTTTTCCAATTCTATAATCAGGTCTTCTCCCTTTTCGTTCTTAATGGCCTCATAAGAATAGAAACCAAGATCTTCAACGACGTTATGCGCCATATTCGGTCCGATTGACGGAATTCGTTGAAATATGGACATGCCGACTAAGTATCGGGCTCTATCCAGGGAGATATTAAGTTTTTCACTTAATGCATCGGGAGACCATTCGAAGATGTCTCCCAATCTGATTTTCTCTTTACGAAGCGATGCTCTCTCTTCATCAGTCAGTGGCAATTTAGGACTTTTTCTATTCAATCTTTGTTCCCTCCTCTATCCCTTAAAGGATTGTTGTCGAACTAAATGAAAGTCTTCCACTACTGGATGGTAGGTTTTCTTCTTCACCAGCTTATGTTTGTTCTTAATTGGAGTGTTGTTCGCCAGTACCCCTACCTTTGTTTGCTGGAGTTCCTTCACACCTTGCACAATCAACTGCATGGCGATGATGGCAATCATAAAGGCCGCTAACGGAGCAATGACAATCCAGTACTTTCCTGTCATAAGGGAATCTTTAGTGGAACTGATCAGACCTGACCAT
This sequence comes from Rossellomorea sp. NRS-1567, assembly GCF_050467885.1. Taxonomy (NCBI): domain Bacteria; kingdom Bacillati; phylum Bacillota; class Bacilli; order Caryophanales; family Bacillaceae; genus Rossellomorea; species Rossellomorea sp. NRS-1567. The sequence continues at coordinate 55,655 of NZ_JBITPL010000006.1, forward strand.
TCAAATGTTCCTGATTTCGGAGGATCGGGTACCAGTCCTCCTGTGATGATCGTTCCTCCCAAAAACAGATGAAACAATCCCAGATGCACAAGAATGAGAAGCGTTTGGATAAACTGCTGCCCCCATATAATGAATAATCTTGGTGCCAAGTGAGGGAATAGATGCGTCCATAGCAAATGACGATTACTTCCCCCTAAGAGCTTCGCCGACAGAACAAAATCCTGTTTTCCTAATATCTTCAGTTCATTTCCTATTAAAACCGTCGTTAACGGGAGCACAAGTATCGTTAACACGACAGCTTCGAAAACGAGTCTTTCAAAGATGGAGTGATCCCATCCTAACACGGGCAATCCCCAAAGTACTGGTCTTAATAGAAGATACGCAATGAGACTTAAAGGAAGGAAATGAATGGAATCCACCATGCGATCAAGCCACTTTTTTCTGTTTTCTTTTAAATGAAAATGATAGACTATTCCAAGATAGAATCCACCTATCACCCTTAGAGAAGCGACAACCAGTGCAAAGAGTAGGGTATACTTTGCCCCAACAATCAGTTGGTCGAGGATGCTATAACCGAAGAAATCAGACCCCAGTATCATCTCTCCAAATGGCTTATGTGGAGGTGCACTGATGATACGTCCCTCATCATTTTTCATAAACTGAATTTGTTTAATCGGATCTTCTTTCATCATTGGATAAAAGAAACTGACAGCAATCAAGAGAAAGATGACACTAAACCCTGCGGCAAACTTCCCATTATGCATATGCTGCCACCAAAGCCGTCTAATAGTAGAAAGCCAGCTCCATATCTTCCATTCTTTCCACTTCGTTTTATCCTTATTATATTTGGTGTGATCGACGCTTCCCTCCCGATTAATCCATAGATATACCCCTTGATACACGACAAAAAAAGGCGTGTATATCATAATCAGTGAGATGGCTATGACCATTGGTCTGAAGTCTTGGACGATATAATACGTGATTCCCCTCATATTGAAAATCGTTTCAATGATGAATAAGCTCGAAAGCATCCCCCATATGATCAGCTTTCCATGATAAAACAGACTGGGAGAAATATTTTTCAATATGTGGGCAAATAGGATTCTGCCTTTCGACATGCCTTTACTTTGGGCAAACTCAATATGCGGCTTAAGCATTTCTTCTTCCATAATAAAAAGAAGAATCCGAAAGAAAGAGATCATGGGAATAATGGATAGTGTGATGATGGGAGCAAGAAAGATCTTTTCATCTCCGAGCTCTGTAAAGCTCATTAATTCAAAGCCAAAATGTTTAAAGACATAGACAATCAAAAGCTGAAGCATAAACGCAAACATTAAGTCAGGCACCGTCTCAAAGAGGTTTAATACCTTCTTTAGAGAAGACGTAACCCATCGGGGCAAAAACACTGTGAAGATGGTAAGGACAAATGCTGTTCCCAGGCCTAAACCCAATGCTCCACCGATAATCTGTAAAGAATACAGATAAGGTCCCCAAAGCATGTCCAGAAAATCGACTGTTATCCCTTTATAAGAATAGCTCCAATTTTCACCGTCCATAAATACAAAAACAAACTTAAAAAACTCTTCCATGAATCCGACTAAATTGTATAAACCCTTCTCCTTAAATACTTCAGGAGCAATACTCACGGCTAGAATACCGATCAATCCGAGAATATAATAGAACATAAATTTCAGCGGAAATGTGAGAAGCCTCATACCCTGATCCCCTTTTTTTCTCTTTTTCCTCAGTTTAATGGAAATGTTAAATATTTTCAATTTTATTTTAATTCGGACAATCTCATAGTAGATGTCCACGAAAAAAGGTGACTCCTACATTTCAGAGTCACCCTTCCTGTTTAAGCTAATAATCGACTCGGCCTTCCCAGATAATAGCCTTGCCCGATTGTAATCCCAATATCCTTTGCCACTTGCATATCCTGTTTGGTTTCAATGCCTTCTAACACAATTAACGTATCCTTACCGTAGAATTGATTAAAAAAGGAAAGGAATCGTTGTTTCTTATCATCTTGAGCCAGATTCAAAGCAAAATAACGATCGAGTTTAATGATCTCCGGTTCATATTCAATGGATTTCTTGATGGAAGAGGTCCCTTGCCCGAAGTCATCAATCGCATACCAAACACCATATTGCTTAAGTTCTTTAAGAGACTCTTTTAATATTGGGTTCTGCCACAGCTCCTCCGCACTCGACTCATTAATCTCCAGCACGAGACGCCCCAATATGTCCGGATGTTTCTTCATCAGGTCATAAAAATAGGTATGAAAGCTTGGGTGAAGAATCGTTGTGATATAAATATTAAGAAATAACTTACAATCCTTCAGTCCCTTCTCTGTAAAGCTTTCAAGAGCTTTTGAAATGGATAAGGTATCAAGCTTATACAAGATGTTGGCTTTCATCGCAGACTGAAAAACATTTTCGGGATTTTCGTTATACTTGTTTCGTAACAGGCCCTCATATGCATAGAGGGATTGATGCTTGCCCATTTCATATAAGGGCTGAAAATCATGATAAATATAGTCGTTTTGAAAAATAGTAAAGATATTCATAGGACCCCTATACTCTCTATAGTTTATAAAAAAAACCACACAAAAACGTATTCCTACGTTCGTATGTGGCCGGTTGCGCTACTAGCTCCCCTAAATGTAAGCGCCCATCTATCATTTAGGTTCAAAGCTCCCATTCGAATTGTCAGTATATGATTTTATCTTATAAGAAAAATATACCACAAACATAGTACTTATGGGTTATTTTTTAATTGATTATTAGAAAATTCCCAAAAATGATTATCTTGATACATAAGGATTGCCCTTTACCCAGAACCTCCACGGATAATCCCTGGCTTCTCCCGAGTTATCGATTCCAATTCGTTTTCCTTCCACGATGTCTTCAGGCTGGTATCCCTTTGAAATGATGAGAGGGGGTTCCAAAAAGCTGCCCCCGTAATCCTCCATTGTAATGCCTAACGCTTTTGTCAGCTTTCCTGGACCACTTGTCCAATTTTTTCTCACATGACCCGGTCTTCTTCTTTCCATTAGCTCCAAGCCTTCAAGGGGTTCGACCGCTCTAATGAGAATCGCTTCGGGTTTCTCTTTTTCCCCGCTCACTACATTGACCAGGCAGTGAGTATGCATAACGTATGTATAGATCCTGCCGGCTTCCTGAAACATGACTTCCGTCCGCTTCGTCCGTCTATTCCCATAGCTGTGAGCCGCCCGATCCGCTGGCCCTAAGTACGCTTCCGTCTCCACAATATAACCTGAAGCTGTTCCCTCCTCCGTCTCTTTCAATAACACACATCCCAACAAAGACTTTGCAAGTTCCAAAGTGGGCTGTTGGAAAAACGAAAGAGGCATAGGGGTATCATTCATGACTGTCACTTCCTTCAACCAATAATTCGTACACATATGTATGGTATACCCCATTTATTTGTTGGTTAAATAAATTTTCATTAAAGAAAAAATCCTGAATAGGTAACACTGTTCTTATTTCACCAGTCCATAAAGTAAATCTAAAGGCACCGCTTCCACCTTCCGTCCATTCCTCCCCGTTGTGGTTTCCGCTTTACAGAGAGAGTTCCATATGGCTTCTTCTACACTATCCACTGCCATTTCAAATAGAGTAGAGATGATCGGTCCGTCTTCTTTAATGAAACCGTACGGAATCGTGTTATCACTGGAAGGCTGATGTGGAATGCGGTGTGCAGTAGAAAACGCAAGAACAACATCACCACTCCCATGAGCTGCATATGAACCCGTTCTTGAAAGGCCGAATGAAGCACGTTTCGCCAGTCGTTTAAGCTGCCTTTCGTTTAGAGGTGCATCCGTCGCAAGGATGATCATGATTGATCCATCCGGTGCATTTTGATCCTCCCCGTTGTTAAGAATGGGAACCCTTAGATCTTTCCTCTGACCGAAATTTGTTAACACGAGGGCACCCACCGTATACTTCTCACCTCCAAAAGTATACTCCCTGGAACTCGTCCCTATTCCACCTTTGTAACCGAAACAAAGCATTCCCGTCCCCGCTCCAACGCACCCTTCATCGACAGGTCCAGATTGTGCATGAACAATGGCTTCCCGGGCATCTTCAGGCTTTACATGAAGACCGCGGATATCATTCAAGAACCCATCATTGCATTCTCCCACAACGACATTTACTGTCCCCGTTGTGTCTCCGATTTCAGGTGTCTCGTCCAGCATATATTGAACCGTCCCTTTTAACACATCTCCAACTGAAAGAGTATTCGTCAAGAGAATCGGACTTTCAAGGACACCCAGCTCCTCCATTTGAATCGTCCCGACTGTTTTTCCAAAGCCATTGATCACATGGTAACCCGTGCATACCTTATCACGAAACAGATTGCCGGAATGAGGTAATACCGCCGTTACACCCGTTCGTACCACGGTACCCTCATTCTCATAGTGAAGGGTTTTATGTCCGACCTTCACTCCCTCAATATCGGTAATGCTGTTATATTTCCCACATGTATAGGAGCCGATACTTCCTCCCAATTCCCGTAATCTCTTTCGTTCCATGGATGAATTACCCCCTTTTTTTCTTATCAATACTATTCGTGCCTAAATCACAAAACCCTCTTTAAGAAAGAGGCAACCCTATTTTTAACAGGATAAAGAGCACGTAGAGAGTACATATTAAAGACTGTTAAATGCTTGTAAAAGGCAATTAAAAACATTGGAGGACCTGACATGAGAAAACGATTTTTTTCCATTACAGCCTGTGCTGTCATCCCGTTTATGCTGATGACTGCCTGTAACAATAACGATGCAAACGATAACCTGATGGATACACAAAACGTGAATTACGATCCTGTAACTTATGATAACGGTGGTAGAGATCGGATGGATGGAATGCAAGGTAACCAAACTCCCCTTCACCGTTTCATGGCTCCGATAGACCCCAATGGGGACTTACGTGAATTTACCCACCTAGACCCAGGGGAAAATGCGCCAGGTAATGAAGAAGCCCGTCAGCCGAATCAGCCTGCACAAGAACCGAATACGGCAAAACCGGAACCACCTGCAGAGGGTCAGCCCAAACAGGATGCACAGGCATCCGATGCAAGTGGATTTGTGAAGCAGGTAGTTGATTTAACCAACCAGGAACGCAAGAAAAATGGACTTGGTGCCTTGAAAATGGATGGAGAGTTAGCGAATGTAGCGGAGATGAAATCAGAAGACATGAAGGAAAATGACTATTTCTCTCATACTTCTCCAACGTATGGGTCTCCTTTTGAAATGATGGAGAACTTCGGGGTGGATTACTCCACGGCAGCAGAGAACATTGCCGTTGGACAAAAAACACCTGAATCTGTCGTTAACGCTTGGATGAACAGTCCCGGACACCGCAAAAACATTTTAAACAAACAAGTCACTCATATTGGCGTGGGAACAGCGAAGGATCCAAGCCAGGGAATCTATTGGACGCAGATGTTTATCGCAAAATAAAGGTTCAGACCGGTCACCTCTATGACCGGTCTTTTTCTATTACATAGCCTGCACCGAACTCGGCCTCTGGTCTGATTCAAAAATAATCCCATGGCTCATTGTGATGAACCGGCAGCTGCATTAAAATAAAACTATAAAATGGAAAAACAAACCAAAGTGAGGGATATTAATGAAAAATGCTTTTGCCGTGATCATTGCACTGCTTGCACTTGGAACCCTATACGTCATCCTGAATGACAATACATCGTTATTTGCTAAAGAAAGTAAGTCAGGGGAACGCATCGGGGTAACGGACAGAATCGATCACATCGATCTTAAAATGGAAGGCAGCGACACAGAAGTCATTCCTGTGGATCAGAATGAAGTAAAGGTCGACATTGAAGGAAAAGGAGCGCTGACTTTAGCTAAAAAAGGAGACACCATTGAAGTGGCTGTAAAGCATAAATGGTATGAATGGATAGGATTCAACCGCAAATCAAACGTAACCGTGTACATTCCAAAAGAATATGATCGAAGCATGGAAATCGAGATTGGCTCCGGTAACCTGCAGTTTGCAGGAGAATCCGAAACGAATCGAATGAAGCTGGATGAGTTAACTGTAGAAATGGGTTCCGGAAACATGACTCTTGAAAACCTTGAGACGAATGCATTCGAACATGATGGTTCTTCCGGAGACTTGGTCGTGAATGCTCTCTCTACAAAAGAAGGGAATGTGGACATCAGCTCCGGGGACGTAGAATTGTCGAACTACGAAGGTCCTCTGGAAGGTGACTTATCATCTGGTGAATTAACAGTCTCGATGGACACTCTAAAGGGAGACCTGAATTTTGATGTAAGCTCTGGAGGTGTCAACCTGGATCTGCCGGAAGATGCAAGCTTTAAGCTGAACGGAAAAGCAAGCAGCGGAGATATCTCCTGCAACCTGCCATTAAAGAATCAGAAGATAGAAGATGGCGATATTTCAGGTGTGGCAGGGTCTGGTAAATACAACATCAATGTTTCGGTTTCCAGTGGAAATGTGGATATTTATTAAGGAAAAGAGTGTCAGGCTTGACCTGACACTCTTTCTCTTAATTATGGTGAAAAGGGCATTTGCCTTCAATCGGCTCCACATCGTCTCCAATGAAGTATTGCTTCCATTCACGGTGTTCAGGATCCCCGTAATGGCTGATATTCGGATGCTTCGGTAAGCCGTCCCACTTCTCGACCCGCTCCCTTACTTTCTCACGGGACATAATGCCACCCTTTGACGTTCCTTCCAACCCTTCAAAGATCCTTCTCGGCTGAAAGCCTAATACCAAGCTATTCCCAAGGTCTCTCGTCTTTCGCTGCTTATAAGCAGGAGCATTCCCAAACACGAAAAACGGCTCCCCGGCAAACGAAAATGCCCACAAATGATGATCCGGATCCTCCGGATAATCCTCTGGCCAAGCCTCCTCATCCTCCTCATGAAGAAACTGCAGAATCTTCCAGAAATACTCCCGGTAATGAGGGACGGACCTTTCCTCATCCTCCGGTTCAACAAACAAAAAGAATCCGTGACGAATCAGCCGCTCACCTTCTGGTACATCGAACAAGTCGATAAACTCTTGAATCGTTTGGGGCAGATGCTCCCAATTATCGTGACTTATATACGAATAGCGAAGCTCTCCTTTTTTCTCTCCGGTCATACCGAAGTAACAAGGAAACGTTCGATCTGTTACTACCTCGTGAAAATTCTTATATTCTTCCATCACCCATTGGGGAACAAGATCAGGGTTCTTCATATCTTCTTTGGTCAGCAATAAGCTTTTGTTTGCCATCTCCTCCACCTCACGATCATATAAATGTATAGATGGTATGGTTTTCCCGAAGAGTGACGGGTTAAAACAATTTCTGACAAGAAGTTATCTAAAACGACTATCCCGACAGGTGAAATAAGCGCAATAAACAAAAGGGCAAAGCGAATTCGCTTTACCCTTTTGTTTGAGTTTCCTTCACTTCCGCTCCCAGTTCCTCTCCTAGTGCCACAATCGATTGATTGATTTTCCACACATAGTAGAGGTGATGAATCAGATCTATTTGTGACTTCAGTCTGCTCGGTGCCAGAGTTTCGATCTTTTCCCGTTCCTCACTTAAACTCCAAAAAACTCGTGCGCTCTCTTTTTCTTTTAGGAGCTCACGTAACGTTTCAATGTTATAAGTAATTTTCTCTTCTGTCTGCTGAAAAACGCTATTTAGTTCATCTGAAACCTTTGCAGGTACTTTTCTATGTGACGAAGCAAGCAAATGCTTTGCATAATAGTTTATGGCTGTCACCACCGTGATCCAACGCCCAATCCCCGATCGTGTCATGGAACCAGGTCGTTGCAGAAGCGATTGTGCTTCATCCTTTATACCCTGAAGCTTCTGATCGAGATCAAAGGCTTGATCTGTTAATGGTTTGTCTTCAATATTCGTAAAGGTTTTTATATAGGAAGAAACATATCCTCCAAGCTCTTCAAGAAAATCATCAAAGGCGTCTGCCACCTTGTCCTTTGTTTTCTTTGGAAATACAAACGCCGAGACAGAGAGGGCAATCGCCGCTCCAGCAATGGTATCAATGACCCGTGCCCCCATCAGCTGCATACTGATTCCGCCCAGGAGCAGGTCATACATAAACGCGATGAGCATCGTAATGAACAAGCTCATGAGAGTATACGAAACCGTAAAAAGATAGAAGGCAAGAAACAGAACGACAAACAGAAGAAATACTTCAAGCTCAGAATTTCCTGAAACGAGCTTTGCCGCTCCGAATCCAAGTATGGCCCCAATCACCGTTCCGACCGATCGCTGAAAGGCCTTCATATAGGTTCTTCCTACTGACTCTGTACCAATTTGAATAATAAAGGTCGTTAACAGTACCCAATAGGGCTGTGCAGGAGCAATCAGCTCCCCTGTAATAATCGCTAACGTACCGGCTACAAGAGCTTGAATCGCCTTACGGGTAGAAGGCTTTAAACTCTTGGTCTCTTCTTCAGGCTTATCCTCTTTTTCCTCATCAAGGGACTCGTCATTATTCTCTATGTCCGTTTCCTTGCTTTCTGAAACCTTCAACGACTCTTGAATGGTGATGGCTGCTTCCAGCACATGATTGGCAATGGACTCGATGCGCCTTAGAAGATACACCCAGCCTTCAGGCTTTTCTTCTTGATTCAACATCTCTGATAAAAGAAGGCGAAGGCCCTGTATGGCTATTTCCGCTTCTTCAAGAGAACGGGGATCATAATCCTGGGCCAGTACCTCGGCATCACGGAGCGAACGGAGAACCCAGACCAGCAGGCGTCTAAGCTCCTTAACCTCTAAGGCATCCAACTCTTTGAGGCGCTTCAAAGAATCGGTTAACGTCTGAATCAACATCTCTGTATCAAAAACATAGAGACGCAATTGGGAGGGCTCGATACCAGGCCAATGCTTCTTCAAATCATTCTCATTGATATCACTGGCTACGATTCTTGCATACTCATTCAGCCTTCGAACATTTCGATCGAGAAGCTTCCTACGTTTACTACTCGTGTCCGGATCCTCGATCATCTTCATCAAAATCGTAAACGTCAAATTGGATTGAATATGAAACGAACGCATACTCCTTCTTAGCACATGAACCGAGCCTTTAAAAATAATGAAGTTATAAAGAAAGGCGTACACGACACCAATCACAATCCCAATATAGAACCATGATAGGTGCGCCACATCAAGCTGCAGAATCGACGAAATATAAATCGACATAAATCCTGCCATTCCCATGGAAAAATACCGGATGGCAAAGCGCGAAAAGTAAAAAGCACTGAAAATCGCTCCTACCAATAGGATATTCACCACGAGACTAAAATGGGCAAAGGCGGAGCCTAATGTGATTCCAACCGCTACCGCCACACCGATCAACGGAGTCGTCACCTTCTTTTTAGCCGTTGTGTCATCCATAACGACGAAGATACCGAGCATCCCCACCATCCCTGACACAATGGCCGGTGTGATGGCTGTGTAATCGAATAGTTTTAATAATAAAAGCATCGTAAACACAGCCGATATTAAACTGATCGTTGCCTTACCTGCCTGCTGAAATCTCTTCCTGCCTGGATCTGACGCGAGAATCCTCCCCAGCCATACATGCTGTCTATGTAACTGTTTCATTTATCATCATACCCTTACTTTCACACCGTTTTTCATTCTCTATTATCGTACCCGTTCCAATAAAAAAGTAACCTGGACTGCGGAAGCAGCAGGTTACTCTTTATTCGCTGGTGCACGAAGAGAAATTGAATCTATTTGTATGATTATAAGGGTTTTACGTGGTTGGGTAAAGGAAAGTGCTTGGTGCTAAGGCTGATTGGCACCTCTGACTAACAAATAAGTTGCTCTTAATCCTTTTCCTACCCTTGCTTTATATAAGAAGAATATACTTTTTATATAGGAAGACCTTTGATACTCTACGTTTAATTCCGTAAAAATGTCCTTCTTTCTAGGAAAACACCAATTGTATACCTCTCTCAAACTATGTTGAGAAGTGTCATAGCTTAGAAATTGAAAGTCGATAAAATCCAAGTAATGAAACAATCGTCCCTTTCTCCGTTTCCTCACACTTCGTTTAACAGGCAGTTTCATAACGTTCTCCAGTATTGGATACTCTTCATACACAATGGAAAGAGTACGAACCAGTCTTTTAAACGTCCCATCTTTTTTAGCTTGTTGAAATAATCGATGAAGATCTACTCGATTGTTCAACCGGAAAATCAACTGAATAATATCAAGGTAATATCGTGGAGAATCTAAATTATGCCTCCACCCGTGCAAACAAATCATATAAAAGGTATGTTGATACGATAACCTTTTAATATAAGAGCTTTCCTTTACAGCTTCAGCCTCTTCCCAGAAGGTATCAATCTCCAAATGAGAAGTCTTTTCTTTCACGATACCCCAATGGATCTCCACAACAAGAGGCACAGGGGAACCCGGGATTTGTTTACTGAAAGAACAATGGAAGTGCTCTGGTATCCATTCTTCCTCCTGTTCAAATCCCATGGACTTAACCAGTTGTACTGTCTCTCCTACCGATTCTTTTTTAATGAGGATATCAATATCCGATGTCCCTCTGGCAGCCATGTGACCGAAATATTCTTGAGCAAAATATACTCCCTTTAGAGGAATGGCTTCTATATTTCCTTTATCAAGTTCGTTCAGGATTTTGTCTGTTTCACTTTTAATGAGGATATTTTGGAATAATACCTCATCGTATTTTTGCTTTAGACGTACTTGAAAGAATAATGGTGTTTTTTCCAGGTCTCCTTTTTCTTTTAATAAGTGATAGATTTGGGGGGAAATGGAGTGGGATTCTATTTCATGGATTGCCTGGTGGTAGTAAGAAGCCTTGTGAGGAAGGCTTGATTTTTTATCCAATAGTGAGTGTATGAGAGATTTGAGCATTGTTTTCCCTTCCCTTCTGTCATGCATTTACAGCGACAATACTTGTTGTTTTCTCACTTTCAAAATACTGAAGTTGATGTAATCGTTTATAAAGCCCTTCCTCATTTAATAAGTCTAAGTGGCTACCTTGTTGTACAACTTTCCCTGCCTCCATCACTACAATAGAGTCAGCTTCCTGGATGGTTGATAACCGGTGGGCAATGACGATTGTAGTGCGCCCTTTCATTAAAGCTTTTAAAGCACTCTTCACATAATATTCCGTTTCACTATCAAGGGAAGATGTTGCTTCATCAAGTAAAAGAATAGGAGCGTCTTTTAATATAGCTCTCGCAATTGCCAATCGTTGCTTTTGTCCTCCGGAAAGCCTTATTCCTCTCTCTCCGATTTCCGTTTCAAATCCATTTGGAAGGGAAAGAATGAATTCGTATATATTAGCGGATTTTACTGCATTCACTATTTCTCCATGGGACAAACCCGGACGAGCTAACAACAAATTATCCTTTATTGTTCCTGCAAAGAGGAATGTTTCTTGCGGTACGTGAGCGATGGAACTGCGCAATTGAGCAAGCGTATATTCCTCCCTGGATTTTCCGTTTATCAAAATGGCTCCTTGTTGGGGTGTATACAATCCCAGCAGAAGATTTAACATTGTACTTTTACCGGCTCCACTCGGACCCACTACAGCCAATGTTTTCCCTTTTGGTACAGCAAGACTGAACTTATCAAAGATCACCTTTTCTTCATCATAGCTGAAAGATACATTCTTGAATTCTATAGACGTTAATCCTTGGAATAGAGGAGAATACTCATTTATGACAGGAGATTCAGCAGACTCATCTAACACATTTACTACTCTCTCCAATGCAGACACGGACCATTGAAACCCTGCCCATTGACTCGCGAGTCCCGTTAAAGGATTCACCAAATAACTGACCAAACTGACAAATGTAAGTAGGGACCCTACACTTATTACTCCCTTTGAAACATAATAAGCTCCTAAGCACAAGCTAATCAGATAGGTGATAGAACTTACCACCTGTCCTCCCGAACTGAACCATCCGCTAAGCTTAGCGTTCTCCATCTCTAATTCATATAACTTCTGGTTTGCACTGGAATACTTTCTATATAGAAACTTCTCCATCGTAAAAGACCGGATCACCTGAAATCCCTGGAATGTCTCTGTTAACGTATTATTTATCTTTCCGATCAAACTGTGTATTAAGCGGCTATTATTTCTCAGCAATAACCCAAAATAGACACCTGCCACTATAGCTAAAGGAGCCACGGAAACGCTTATCAGGGAAAGCTTCCAGTGTATTTGGATTAAATATATAAATACTGCTATATAGGTAAGGGGAAGTCTGAGAAGATCCATTAAGCTACTTCCGACTACCCCATCCACGCTATTGATATCGTTTGTAAAATGAGAAATCATGTCTCCAGACCGGCGAGAGGACACCTGCCTTAACGGAAGACGAAGAATGTGATGGAATAAATGGTTTTTCAAGTCCCTTTTTAAACCATTGGAGGTAATGGTTTCAATAATAATCGAAAAGAAGTTAGAAGCAATTCCAACAAGTACAAGAATGATACCAATCGGAATCAATCGTCTTAATTCAGGGAAGTCACTCTTAACAGCTGCATCCGTCATGTTTCCAAAGAACCATGCAAAAGCAATGGTCAGGAATATATCAACAAATAAAAGCATGAACATCGCCATATAAGCCTTCCATTGACGAAAAATAAAAGGCTTCAACATCTTAAATGTCCTCTTCATATCCTGCAAGTTCAAATATTGCTTAACTAAAGCTGAAAGTTGATTGATTCCCATCTTCATCGTTCTCTCCACCTTAAAGACTAGTAACGTACCGCTTTCCTATCTAGAAACACTCTTAACATTTGAGTCAATGAGGGAAAACGAAGGATAGCTTCCCTCCATACGAATGAACCCCACGTTGATGCAGAAAACTGGATATCCCTTCTTTTGATGTACATAAGCTTCCCAATTACCTGTTGTGGAAGAATGGGTTCATCAAATCCCAGATTTGTATCCCCTTTGCACATCAAGTATTTTCCACCATCAATCATGATTGTTCTGATAAATCGGTGTGAAATCAATTGACCCTGGACATTGTGAAACAATATCACATCCCCTTTTTCCAGATCAGACGGAGAGCAGGTTTCAAATGTACATGCATCCCCTTCTCTGATATAAGGATACATAGATGTCCCTTTAGCAGGGAGTTCAATCCACCGGTGCTTCCTGATCACCTTCTCAACCACCTGGATAGCCTGTGGACTAACTTGCATATTCAACCAATCCGTAATGTTGAAGTTCCTTTAAAAAATCTTTAATATCATCCTTTAACACTGCGCGGGCTTCTGTTATGTTAAAATGCCCCTCTACCGCTACAGCAATCGAATCGATGGTTTGAGCACTTTCTAATAATGCCCAACAAAAGCCCCCCACCTCATTCACCTTAGTAACGGTATATAGATCTGTATTCAGGATAATCCACTCATCATCAAATTGAGACGCTTCATATTCTTTTCTTTGGACGTATCTTTCAGTCATTACGAAATCAACTCCCAGAATGTATTATTCTTTTGAAAATGAAGATCATATACCGGCACATCCCTAACTATTTTCTTCAAAAAGTCTAATACCTTGACCACCTCATCTTCTTTATAAGTCCAATAAAATACTTTATCCATCAGCTTCATGAAGGCATCCGATTGTTTAACTTGAGTTCGTTCATTGAAGTCCGCCTGGTACAGTAATTGAATACTGGATAAAGGTGCATTCTCTTTGTGACCAACCGTCTCCAATTCACTTCTGAACGGGGAATCATAGATGAGTATGGAACGATCTGTAATCTTTATTAGTGTAGCTTCATCTGACAGAAGCTCTCTTGGGGCTGATAGTCTGGCTGCGGTAGACTTCCCTGCTCCTGAGTGACCTGCAAAAATGTGGGCTTTGTGTCCATCTATAACACAAGAGGAATGAAGTAACAGGCCCCAGTTGTGATGGAGAATGAACGAACTGTAAAGGTTCATAAGAGCATGCTTCAGGGCCAGATCGTCGTGAGCTGAAATCGTTGCATTTCTGAAACTGGAATCAACTTCAATGAAATAATCCTTCCTAAGGTATACAATATGATTCTCTTTCTTTATTATTTTCACATCATAATCTTCGAAAGGCTCTCCATAACCATGATTAATACGTAGATTTAAATCATGACTATTTCCTTGGCCAATAGCAAAAGAGAATCGTTCCGATAGAAAAGGCAGAAATTCATTCGAGGCCTGAATGATCTTGAATTTGTGGTCTGCTATCTTTATATAAAATGGAGTCATATGCTTCTCCTTTAACTGTCAAGTTGATGAAAGAGAGATCAACTTATCGTTCTATTGATCTCTAACTTGAAAACTATCTGTTTTTACCTTTTCCGTTACCTCCGCCTGGTTTCCCTCCTCCTCCACCATGCCACGGTTTAGGTCTTGGACCTGTGTATGGGTCATTCGGGTAATGAATACCTCCATTACCTGTACCAGGATGATCTAGGTTCCCATGTCCTTCATTCCAACTTTGGGCTGTTTCGAATTGGATCGGCTGGTGGGCTAGCACTTCAGGTTTGGTGTATGTTTCTTGTCTTTTCATTATTTCACTTCCCTATTGTTATAGAATTCTTCACAAAGATAATAACATCGTGCATACTACTATTAACCTAATTATATTACTAACTTTGTTCTTTTTAAAGAACATTTCGTCCGACAGAATTCTACATTCATGGGATAGCCCGTATTTGTTTCTCAAGCAAATTACTAAACATGCTCTTCTTTTCTTGAGCTAATTGATTAAACGAACCAGATTGGACGATTCTGCCTTTATCCAGTACTATCACTTGATCCGCATTTCGGATGGTTGATAGACGATGGGCGATGACGATGATGGTCATTTTGCCTTTGAGTCGTTCGATCGCTTTTTGGATTTTGGCTTCGTTTTCGCTGTCGAGGGCGCTGGTGGCTTCGTCTAATATGAGGATCGATGGTTTTTTCAAGATTGCTCTAGCTAGTACGATCCTTTGTCTTTCCCCTCCGGATAAGCGAATACCCCTGTCACCTATTAGTGTATCTAGTCCTTCAGGCAGGTTCGTTACAAATTCAGCTGCTGACGAGAATTGTAGTGCTTCCCAGATATCTTCATCAGTAGCATCTGGCTGAATCATTTGTAGATTTTCACGTATGCTTGCATTAAAGAGGAATGGATCTTGTGGAACATAACTAATTGCTTTTCTTAAAGCCAAAAGACTTCCTGTTTTGGGAGGCGTTCCATCTATAAGAATCTCTCCTTTTTCAGGTCGATTAAGTCCCATTATAATATCAATTAATGTGCTTTTCCCTGCTCCGGAAGGTCCTACAATGGCGGTCATTTTATAGATAGGGAAGCTTAGGTTGATATCCTTTAAAGCGAATAACGGATTTTCCTTCTGGTAACGAAATGCTATGTCCCTGCAACTGAGGCTTTTCATTATCTCTATTTGTTCATTATCATCATGCTTGATTTCACAATTGAATTCTGTTGCTTCTACACAATCTTTATGAAGATCATTAATCGAAATAAATGCTGGTAGAGTTGATGCAATTTTTTCAATATTTGTTTGTATGCTCGTAAATCTCGGCCACAAACGGGATAAAATAAGAATGACCAATAATAGTTGTTCTTTTTGAATCGTAAAAAACGTTAATGATACGTATAAAAAGATAACAATCAAGCACGCTGAAGAGATCTTATAAAATAATTGAGAAGAAGTGGTTAACTTAATATAATTTATTTGCTCATCACTCATTTTTGCTGTTAATCCTTGTATCCAGCGGAAATGAGTTTCTTCTAACAAATTGCTTTTCACTTCTTTGATTCCATTAAATTGGTCGGTGACTCCAGATAAATACTCTTGAGCATTTAGTGATGTTTGTGACCCTATTTTTTTTGATCTGATAATGAAATTTTTAGAAAAGAAACTAAGAATGAGACCAAACGCTACTACAATGAATGTCATTTCTGCCGACAACCAAAAAGCTAAACCAATTTGTATTCCTGTAAAGATAATACTTGACGTTAGCTGAAGAACTAAGTTAACTCCTCCAATTACACGAGCCAACTCTGTAGTTAAAGAATTAATTAGATCGGACTTTTTCTTTCTTAAGAAAAAACTCCAGTTTGAATGTAAGATTGATTTATATAAATCTATTCTAATTTGCCTACCGAACTTTTCTTGAATTTTAACATTTTGTATGACAACTTTTCTGTGTAACAGATGCTGTCCAGCCATTATCAGTAGAAATCCTGTTAGTATAATGATAAGTAATATAGACGGAGGTAACTCAGAAGTGAATCGAGAGAATAGTTGATTAGATTCTATGATGGTATTCATTTCAAGTAAACCGCTTACCTCTAATAAAGGAATAAGTAACAAAATTCCTAATCCTTCCAGAAGACTGATGATCACCATACCTATCAGATTGAGATATAATATTTTTCCAGAGATGGATCGTAGTTTTTTAAGGTAATACCACACAGAACTCATATTTCCCCCTCCTATTGCAACGCATTTTTCCTTGTTCTTCTCCAAACTGATAAGAATGGTCGTAAAGGAAAGTATAAAAAGTGAAGTTTTTTTGGAAGGTACAATGTGTGTAAGTCTTCTGGATAAGGATGTAAAAGACTTAGATAAAACCATACCTTTTGTTGAAATGGTTTAATTAGAAATAAATACTTTTTATGGAACTCAGCAATATCAACGGGAAGAGGTGTTGAGTGCAGGTTCACCTTATTCTCAAGATAATAAAGTGTTTGCTGCGCTAAATGGACAGATTGTTGATCTTCAAAATTTCTTTGGGTTTCCAAATGAGTAGAAGTACTAAATAACTCAGTGCATAAAAGCAGAGTTTTTTTGTATAAATGAGTACATTGATATTCACGTAAAATTCCATCGACATTTTCCCACTCAATATCTTGTTGTAAGAGTAAACGTACATCTTCTAACCACCTAAGTCTGGACCATCCATGCCTGGCTCCATGAGTAAGTAAGAAGCAAAGTAGATGTTCCCTACCTAAATACGCAAGGGAATTATGGCTGCTGATGGGCTTTTCTCTTCTTGAGGACCATAATTCCTTAAAGCCTGGTTCCTTACTTGGCCCTGGATTAAGCCTCCAATGAATTTCAACTTTCACTTTATTCTCTGGATGATAGTAAGTGACATGATGGTGTCTCCATTTCCAGTCACTCAAAATTGTAGTGATATAATCATCTTTTTTATATCCGTTATATTTTAGAAGGGCATCAACTTCCTCAAGATTATCTATATGTATTAGAACATCTAGATCACTGCATGTCCTCAATGAAAGTTCCCCATAAATATCTGTGGCGAGAATGGGTCCTTTTAAGAATAATGCTTTAATACTATTATCACTAAATAACTGGCTTACCTTCACCATTGCTCCACTTAAGTGAAGCATATGAAAAGTATTTTTTTGATAGAGTTGTTTCAGTATCTTCATTACATAATCGGGAATAAAGGTGATTGGATATTCAACTAGCTTTATATACACTTGAGGATATACACGATGATGTTTAACAAGTCTGACAAATTCTTCCCAATCTACTGAAGATACCCGGAATCGATTTTCCTGCAATTTATCATGTTTAAGAATATCTATAATCAATAGAAGTTCATTTGGTATTCCACTTAAATTAAGCCTCTGTTTGGGAGTCATTTTTTTCACCTTTACCATTTATTTTCTTAGTGAATTTTCCTACTACCGTAAACTTCTCCATCCCCTCAGCTCCAGAAATATACAAAGATCCACTGCGTAACCATGCATGCGCAATTAATCTATCTTCTTCTCTACCAGTCCCCAGATAAAGGGTTGATTCAATACCTCTACTCCTTAACATTTTCATCCCGGCAATTGCTTTGACTAAGCATTGACTTTCCCAAAAAGTATATTTGCTCATAATCTCAATAGAGCTTTTAACGTTTTTTATCACTTCTATATCCTTTTCTTTAGGAAGATAGGTAGATTCAATCATAAATTCACCAAGTGAAGGAGCTACCTTTGAAAAAGGAAGGTACTTTAAAACTCTTGCCCACCCTAATAAAAAATAAGCCTCAAGCAACATTACTCGCTCTCTATGACTTAATGAAATAAGAGCTAACATCTTCTTCAAAATAATCACCTAATAGTATTCAGTCATATTTAACCACTTCGATTAACTGTTCAGTCAGCAAATTTTCTAAGAATAAAAGTACCTGCTCTCTACATCTTTCTTCCTCAATTTCATACGTTTCCATTAAAGTACCTATTAAGGAATCAATGGAAGTTGTACCTTTCATTGATTCCCATATTTGTCCTCCAATTTCTCCTAAGTTATAATACTTACCATTATAAATACTTAACATCACCATTTCTCCATTCATATTGCTTACAATGTTTCCTTTTTTTTGTTGAATGTGATTAGTCATAATTAAATTTTTGTGCTTAATCATTTAAATTCCCCCTTCTTCTATTAATGTTAATAAGTGATGAACCAATTGTTCTGGAGCAACTCCTCGTGAGGGTCTTTTCATCTGATGTATCTGTATTTGATTAGCTATTTCGGTTGAAAAGTGGAAGTGCCAATCCAATAAGCTTAATCTTTGAACCAGGAAATTACGAAATGTGTGTTTATATAAGGTATGTACCTTATTCAAGTTGCTCAGTTGGCAAATTTCCAAATGCCTATCTTCTGTTTTAATTAATTCAATTATTCCTGCGAGAGGTTTGGGTTCAGCATGAAAATTCTTCTCTACAGGAACTGCATATTTATTTTCCCGATCAAACAATGGTTTAAATTGATTAGAATCAAACCCAAACACATCCAAGCTATCCTGCCATAATTTCTGTTGCGGGTAGGACGGATTAACGAATGGAATGTTCCTTTTAGAAAGAGAAACAGCTATCACATCATCACTTAAAAACTTATACCCTGCTTTAATAAACGCTGTAGTTAAAGTTGATTTCCCTACTCCGGAATCTCCTACAATCCCGTATGCTTTTCCATCAATCACGATTGCACTCCCATGTAATGGGATCATCCCTCTCTGTAGTAAAATAACTCCCATACAAGTTCCCAACAGATAAAGCCTTGTTTTATTTTCATCCCATTCAGATAATGGTGATACGATAACTCTTTTTCCTTCTTGAATTGAAAAGATCGCCAGGTTCTTTACCTTAAACACTATCATTTCTTCTAATACTACAATCTTCCCTTCTGTTCCCTTTTGACTCCAACACTCTGTTAGATCTCCTAATTCAATCTTGACATTGACGTCATTCATTAAAATTGACGCAATTGGAACCTCTGGTAATCTTATTTCACTGGATATGTATAATCCAAAGGCTTTATAAATCGTATTATTTATCGTACTAATCATTTTTTCACTCCAAAGATATATTTTGTAAAAGCCCTTATATTTCAAATGCTGATATAAGGGCTAAAGATTAATACAAAAAATAATTAGCTGTAATGTATGGTTTCATCTGCATCCGGCTGTACTGCATCTGGAGTCTTGATTCCTGGTCCAGCCATTGTCATATTTACATCTAGAACTTCTAAAACTGGTTTCTCCCACGTTTTTTTCATTTTCCCACCCCCTTTCAAGATACCTTCTTCATAAATCGATAAAAAATTAAACTACGCATTAATAGTCTAAAATCTAAATCATAAACCTGTTCAGGCTTTGGTTCGTGTTTATACATTTCAATCGCATTCTTTATCGCCGGAATATTTAGTACATCAGCTACCAATGAGTCATTACTTAATTCCTCAAGCTCTCGAATAAACTCTCTCCAGACAGGCATCATTCTGTGTATGCCATCGGCACCTTGAACCCCTCTGGTACGCTGGTTGAGCCTAATGCTATCCGGTAAAATACCCTTTGTGGACCTTCTAATAAGCGATCTACTAAATCCATTTTGTACATATTGCTCCTCAGGAACGGATAAACAAAAATTCACTACCCTTAAGTCGTTTGTAGGGTCCCGATCCCATACAGCGTGATGGATGGATAATTTAGAACTATAAGTACCTGTTATATTCCAATAAAAAAGCTGTTCAAATTGCTTTTTCTTTATTTCATATGAATCGGTTAGGGTACCTGTTAAATCTATCTCATGCCGATGTAACGTTTCATATACACTTGTTTTCTTAGCAAAGTCTGAACTGATCATCGAAGGTAATAATTCCTGATTTTTAGACTTATAAATAGTTGAATACATCTTTTTTGAGACTACAGACAATACTCTGGATTTAGGAACACCAACATTTGCACTGTACTCTGATATTTCTTTGTAAAATCGAAGAAATTTAAATTTCCTCATTAAATTTGCTTGATAATCAATCGCAGGTCCCCAAGAAACTGTCCAATTCCCCCTTTGCCCATTCAGCAGAACTCTGATTCCTTGTTCTTGCGCTTTTTCAAACATTCCTTTAAGCCAGAATGTATTTTCAAAGTACTTGTAAGGCATTTCAAGAGCATCTAACCAGCCATCTATTTCGCTAAGGGGACTCTTTTCTTCGAAGGTGAAATAATGATCGTTGATGTTTCCGTTAAAATTTACGGTTGATTGGATGAGAGGTCTTTCATTTGCAACCCGGCTTTTCGGTGTCCAATCGATAAATCCTTCAATAGGAATATAGCTAAAGGTATGTAACTTCTTTTTTTCTTCCTTAAGAGAATTTGCAGCTAAACATGCCACTGAGCCTGAATCCAAACCTCCACTTAAGTGTGCACCAATTGGATAGTTAGAACGTAATCTTGAATGAATAGCTTCATTAAACACTTCTATAAATGCTTCTTCGTATTCTTCATTGGATTTCAGATTCAGCTTTTCTTTTGCTACCAGGGTTGAATACCGATTTAGTTTCAATTTCCCACCGCACAAAGCAATGGAGTGAGAAGGTGGAATTTGTTTAATCTTTTTATATACAGTGCTTCCAGTATCAACGGTTTCAAAATTCCATGGAATGGCCAGGAACTCTGCCGTCCATTGTTCACTAATTTCATTTTCCACATAGGGAAGCTTAAGCAACGGCTTCATTAATGAGCAAAAGGCTAGCCTATTGGAATCACTATAATAATAGAGCGTACGGGCTCCTGAAAAATCTCTTGCTCCAAATAACTTTTGTCTCTTTTCATCCCAAATCATAAATGCAAAATCCCCAATTAAATACCTCGGACAATCTTCTTGCCACTTATGATAAGATAGTAAAATTAGTTTACTGTCGGAGATCGCTTTTCTATTACTCTTGTTTATATTCAATTTATTAAAAAGTTCATCCCTATTGTCGATTATGGCGTCTGCTGTAATGACCAGTTGCCTTTCAGAATCGTATAAAGGGTTTTTCTCCCCAACTGATTCAGGGGTAATCCATTGAGTATGACACCCGAAAAACAGGTTATCCTTATGGAGAATCTGTATATCATCAGCCGGGAATTTGTTTAAGGCATTCATTACTGTAGATATGTGGTCATAAGATATAGGCTCTTGATTAATATTGTAACTTCCAGCAATTGCACTCATGAAAATCCTCCCCTATCTCCCACTCAATTCTTAATAACGAACATATAATTAATACTCATTTTTAATAAGGAAAAGTTTCTTCTCTTGCTTCCATTCTTTTTCTGTTATGTAAATATCTAAATAGCCACCACATTATAAGAATTCCAATTAAATTCTTAATAAGGTCACCTACTGAAAAGGTCCGGAACGGAACGAATAATTGATGTATCTCATCAGTAACTGAATATAAAAAGGAAAGGATGATTGCAGTAATTTCTTTGCGTCGGTTGAGGTTGCCAAAAGACAGTTGAAAAAGAACAATGAGTACATATAAAATGCCGAATTCAATTAAATGGAGCGATTCCAATAATAGGCCAGCAAATAATATAATACGTGGATCAAGAGTGAGACCGGTGTAATAGATGATTTCAGGATTAAAATGACTTGATTGGAACCAGATTAGTATCATGTAGCCTAAAATAACTAATGCTAAAATTATTTTCTTTAGAAAAAGGGTCAAATTGTACTCAGCTCCCAATCTGGTTAGAAATACCTAATTTGTACCATATAGAGAACAATACTATAATTTTATAAAGAACGCAAGGTGTAATAATGATTATTCCAAAATAAATTAGGCTATCCTTTTTTCACTATTCATTAACGATTTATTGATTCTTAGCTGCTGAATGAATTGGTATAACTTCTTAAATACGTAACGGATAAAAAGTGGTATAATTATACCTCCAACTAAATATACAAACCAAGGAAAAGCTACTCCTGGTAGTAAAAAATGATTGATGTAACTCACCAGGGGAAATGAAATCCCTGCATGCAGGATTAAAATATACACAGACTCTCTTCCTATATGACTAATGGCTCTAAACCAGTGGTGTATTGCAGTAATTCCCCTTACAATTTCCAGACTAAGCAGGCTCCCCGAAACTCCGCTAATATAAAACAATAAGAGGTTTCCATACTCTCTTAAACCCATACTGACAGGCTCATTGATAAGAAAAGCTGAACACAGGACCAAGCTCAACCCAATGCCCCCAGGAAATCGCAACCCCTGTCTTAGGCGATCCCCTATAAAGATGAACAGTAGTGATACCATTGAAATATCCAGTCCCCATGGAAGGTGGACCACGCTTCCAATAACTGCCCCAATCCACCCGATAACCGCGTAAATAGCAAACTGCTGAGCTAATACGAACCTTTGCAGATACTTCTGGCTGGCGGCATACATTATTAAAGCCCCGTATAAGCAAACCAAAAACCACAAAGGGTAATTGATCAACCCCTCAATGTTTCCCTTAAGTATTCCCGATAATGGTTCATACCAGAGAAAGCTTTCCCTATAATCACCTGTGAACTTCGTTACGATCCAATATAAGTACGAAAGTAAACACCCGATAACATAAGGTACTAATAAACTAAAGGAACGTTTCTTTACAAACAGATAAAAGTTCCCTTTATATTTCTTTGAATTGAATGTGTAGCCCGCTAACATGAAAAACAAAGGCATTCCAAACGACTGTAAGAAAGCAGTGATGGGCTGCGGCATATTGGAGTGGACTGCAACTACCATTATGATGCCGAATCCTTTTAAGAGATCAAGGTCGATTAGTCTTTGTTTCATTGGGATCACCCTTATCTCGTCCAAAGTTAAGATTATACTTTTATGATGACTGTACAAGTTGATTATTTATAGCTACAACTTTTCCATTGTTCATTCTGTATACAATGTCGCAATTTTCGATGGTGCTAAGTCTGTGAGCAATAATAATGAGTGTTTTATCACCTTTTAATGCATCAATTGCCTTCATGATTTCTTTTTCTGTCTCATTGTCCAGAGCAGATGTAGCTTCATCCATGAATATAATTTCCGGGTTATGATAGAGCGCACGGGCAATGCCTATTCGCTGACGCTGTCCTCCTGAAAGTCTTACCCCTCGCTCACCCACTGAAGTTTCAAGTTGCTCTGGGAGCGCTTCAACGAATTCTTTTAATTGTGCCTGTTTCAGCGCCCGCCAAACCGCTTTTTCATCTATATCCTTGTTGTCTACTCCAAATGCGATATTCCCACGAATCGTGTCATCTGATAAAAAAATGGACTGCGGTATATATCCAATCTTTTTCTGCCAGGTTGATTTTTGCTCTTCCAAGTCTGTTCCATCCACCAGTACTTGACCTTTTTCCGGGGTGAACAAACCAAGAATAATATCCACGATTGTGGTTTTACCTGCTCCCGACTCTCCGATAAATGCGACTGATTGACCAATTGGGATAATAATTGATGCCTCTTTTACTGAGTAATTCTTTTGATTTGGATATCTAAATGAAATATTTTTCAATTCTATAGAATCTTTATAAGTTTTCGAATCATTATTACCTGTTGTAATGTGAGAAGATTTTGTACTAACTTGTTTCTTTTCCTTGTTTAAAAACAAGTCGTTATATACCACAGCGAGTGCTGGTTGGCTGTATTTAATGGTAGTAATTAACGCAACCACTCGGGTGATAGAAGGCATTAATCTAAATGCAGCCATTGCAAATAGTGCCATGGTAGAAATGAGTTCTGAAGTGCTTCGATCCTGGAAAACGATGATTAACATGGTAATGAGGACCACCGATACTAATAATGTTTCAATAAACAATCGTGGGACTTGTTCAAGCATTTTCATGTACCGGCTATTATTAGCTTTGATTTGGCTTTGATATGCATAAGAATTGATAAAAAACTTCTCATTGCCTGAGACTTTCACTTCTTTACTTGCTCCTAATCCCTGGTTCACCCATTTGATCATTGATCCGTTTACAGTCTGCTGCTCTTTTCCTAAATGAGTGATTTTTTTTCTGAAATACTTAAAAAAGACCATTACACTTCCTCCTAATAAAATCGAGGCTGTAATAGTTGCTAAGGGAGCTGCGAATAAAAGTAACAGCAGAATACAAAAAATTACAAGTATTTCAGTTATAAGTTGGAAGCCGGAGATAACTATGCCTTGAAAAACTCTTGGAACTTCTACGTCCACATTTCTTAATAAGTCCGCTGAATTCTTCTGTAAGTGGAAAGTATATGGTTTAGTTAGATACTCTTTAAATAATTCTCTAGATAATTTCACTTGCTGATTTAGTATGACCCTAAATTGAGCATAATTAAAAAAGAGAAGATAAAGATTTTTAAGAACAAAAATCAAAAGTAGTCCTATAACTGAGAAAGTAATATACATAGTTGTAGAGGGGAAGTTGAACAGTTTATATGTTTCTGACAGGAAATCGTTTTCATGTATCATCTCCGGGTTTGTTAAAATCCCGACAAAAGGTAAGATTAATCCTATTCCAAGTGTTTCAAATAAAGCTGCAAAGATCATTAAGAAAAACAAATAAAATAACCTCTTCTTATCATTTTTATTAAATATAACAAGAAGCTTATTAAGCGACTCTTTCAATACTGTACACCCTTCCTCACATTACTGTACTTTCCTATTGCCACTACCAAAAGAACTTATGTTAATAATATTTTTATAAAAAAATTGAAAACTATTTTTCTTATCCCCCAGAATGTTTACATTCAAATTTTTTATAATATATTTACATTTGAATATTGCTTAAATGTATTCTTGTACATTGTATTGGGAATTAGTAGATATCATTTCACCATTGGCTCCTATCAAAAAAAACTTTCAATAACAAATCATCAACTAAGTTATTTGCATTTACCGATATTTTCTTTTTATTCCCTCTCCAGGTTAAACCTATTTAATAAACTTCAGAAGTTTTTTTATTTCATCGCTATTAACTGGTTCTTTAGATAAGTTATTAGAGTAAGTTTTCATTAATTTTCTATTAATTATGAGTGTTTTCAATGAGTTGTAAATAGACCACTCATCCTTGTTCACTATTACTCCCGTAATTCCTTGCTTTATTTGCTCGTTCGCTCCATTAACATCAGTAGTAACTATTGGCTTTCTTAAACATCTTGCTTCAATTAAGGTTATACAATAACCTTCATACCTTGAAGGCTGAACGTATAAATCACATTGTTTTATATATGGGTAAGGGTTAGACTTAGCACCTAACAATATAAAATGTTCCTCTACATTTAATTGTGAAATAAGTTGTTCATATTCATATCGAGCATTTCCCTCGCCTATGCAATACCATTTCACTTTATGACCTTCTTTTACCAGTCTTGCTAGAGCCCTTATTGCTAGATCCTGTCCTTTCTCTTTAGATAACCTCCCCACTGTTAAGATTCGTTTTCCGTCAAAATTATCATCAAAACCGTCTCCTATTTGCGACTGCAATAGTATATTGCTTTGAGAGACTACATTAAAGAACACCTCTGTTTTTCCTTTAATGGATGGAGCCTCTTTAATTAACTTCTTCTCCGCTTCGTTTGATACAACATAAATCTTATCGAATATTTTATATAGTTTTTTACACAACCTCTTATCGAACCCTATTTTTGTAACATCAAAATGAATCCACTGAATTCTTTTTTCTGCTTTGATTTTCTTTGCAACAAAATAGCTTATGAAGTCCATTGGACCTGCATAAGCTATTGCAATATCGTATTTTTTTTTATATTTTGGTAGATTTTTAAGGGTATAGTTATAATAAAGCATTTTACTCCGAAAAACTTTCGAAAGAGTATGAACACAACCAAGCGCAATACTTTTCACTATTTTCCCCTGTTTAATTAATTCAGCTACCGTTGTTTTGACTGGTCTATTTAGTAATTGCTTATAAGCAGCATAGTCTTCTAAATATTCAACCTTAACTTCTTTTGGTATAGCGTCTAAGAATCCTCCATATTTCTCCAGCATTAATATAGTTATTTCATACTGATCTTTGGGCATCTCATTAATCATATTGAGCAATGCCTTCTCGGTTCCACCTATATTCATATTAATAACCATAAATACTATCTTTTTCTTCATGCTTTTCTCACCCTATACGACTAAATTATAAAACTTCTCAATCTCCTCAACATTCCCTTTCTTTTCAAGTTTTAAATATTCGGTTATTTCATTTCTGAGATCATGGTTAATAATTAAATTTATTATTCCATCAGCAACACTTTCAGAATCCATATTCACCACTAATCCATTTTTATTTTGAACCATCTGATTATAGACAGCGTCAAAATTTGTGGTGACTACAGGAACATTTAACATGCGAGCCTCAGCTATCGCCAACCCGAACCCTTCAAATTTTGAGGTTTGAACATATATATCGGATTTTTTTATAAAAGGATATGGATTTGCTTTTACACCTAACAAAATGAAATGATCAGTTAAATCGTGGGTAACAACATATTGACGTATCTCTTCTTCAAGTGGTCCTTTACCGAGAACATACCATTTGAAGTTAATCCCTTTTTCTTTCAGTTTTTTACATGCTTCAAGTGCAATATCATATCCCTTTTGACGAGCTAGCCTACCAATAGTGAGAATCCTTACTCCATCAAAATAATCCTCATACCCATCTCCGATATCTGCCATATCTGAAATGAATTGAGGATTATTAATATCATAAATAACTTCCATTTTACTACGATACTCTGGAAAAGTTTCTAAGAATATTTCCTTTGTTGATTCAGATACTCCCACAATTTTATCGTATTGATCATAATATTTTTTCTGAAATACTTTGTCTTTTCCAGTCAATCTGTAGCTGACATTAACCCAGGCTAATTTCTTTTTTGCTTTGACTTTTTCAGCTACATAGAATGTAGGCACTCCTTGGGCATAACTGATAGCAATGTCATAAGTTTTCGGGTTTTTTTCAATATTATTAGATAATTTATCCCAGAAGATACGAGCCTTTCCTCTATTTGAGTACTGTTTTCTTTTGATTTCCATTGAATAACTAATCCTTGAGATTAACATTCTGAAATATCCCTTTTCTAGTGACTTTAACAGAGCTCTTTTAATACTTAGTTTTGCAAAGGTTGAATATTTTAAAGGTTTTAGAACATTGACCTCTTTCGGTAGTAATTTTTCAAAAGTCCCACCATGGGAAAATAACATTAGATCAACATTATACTGTGAATAGTTTAACAATGATAAAAGAGATACTAAGCTTTTTTCTGCACCAGCAACTTCAAGAGAATCAATTACAAATAAAAGGTTTTTCTTATTCATGTAAACCCCTCTTAACTTTTATTAAAGATAATTTATATCTTATAATCATTAACTTACATATCTCTAAAATTTTAAATATTTCATATCTAAGAACTTTGAAGTTTACTTTTGGGATCCATCCACTCAACTTTTTTATGGCTAAGTAGTCTTCGAATTTCATACTTTTCAGTTTCATTTCCCCTACAACGTCTAACGTACTAAATTTTACACCATCAAAATAAAAATGATTCTTCGGATTATAAATTATGTCATCTTTCTTTTTTTCATAAAAATTAATTTCTTTATTTTTAGTATTATTTTTAGTGTGGAAGTTAATAATGTCTACATTGTTCCTTCTATTGACTAACCCATATATCTGTATTACCGAGTTAGAGATTACGCAGATATCTTCACCTTCAGATTCATTGTAATTACTTTCACCTCGAAGTAAGTTGATGATATGTTTCATCTCTTTAACTTGTTTCTTATTAGTGAAATTAATAAAAGAGATACTATTGTCATTAAGTAAAATTTGGGCTAACTTAAACGATTCTTCCTCGCTTTGACTTATATAACTAAGTTCATCCCCGATAATATGTTCCTCTTTTAGTATCTGCGCGTTATTAAATATATTACTCCAATGAGTGCTGTCGAAAAAAATAATCTTTATTTCTAACAATCCATCTTTTAGTTTTATATTATGATCTGGTAACTTTAATAGTTCTACCAAGTTTCGAACTCCATTTTTAGTCAGTTGGATTGTTTTTTCATAATATATACAGTCGTACTCTTTTAGCTTTCTTAAAATAAATTCATTAATCTCCTCTCCCTGAATAATAATCCGAATATTCTTATTGATTTTACAGAATTCATAAGCAATAGCATCACTCCAACAATTTAATAAGCCCTTACTTTTAAAAAACTCATAATTATAATTTGGGTCATGACCCCCTATATTTACTACTTTCACTTCTTTATTGTGATATATTGCAGCGCTGATTCTATGTGCACCATCCAATGGAACCCCTTTGCTGCTTACTGGTAAAATCGAAATGTTATCATTAAACCCTTCTTCCCTTACAGATGTTAATGTTTTATGGAATGAATTAATAAATTTATTAATTCCAACCTTGCCACTTCTATCATCTTCTTCATATCTATTAAATGCCCACAAATGATTTTTATATAGTTTCAAGCCCCATTTGCTTTTATAATTTTCCTCATAAAACTTTGCATATATATATTTAGCCACAATATCAAAGCGCTTATTACTTATTAACTTATGAGGAGACATCTCTTTAACCGTCTGGTCGAAATTTTGAATAGAACTATTTTTCAATCGATTAAGATTAAGCTTTTTTAAGATGTCTTTTGATGAAGAATTATTTTTATATTCTTCCATTAGAATCACCTATATATAACTTGACTTCTTTCATTTTAATATCAGTGTTCTCTAACTTATTTCTTATCTTTTTTATTCCTCGATAACCGATTAAAACGTAAGGATGTATACAAAATAGCTTAAATTCCTTTTTTAAACCAGATATTTCCTCTACTGCTTTTTTGAATAAATCATTATTTGCTTGGATGTATTCGTTAATTTCTTTTCTTCTGATTGCACCCCTATCTATCTTCCTATTCCGAAAAAGAAGATTGTAATGCATTAAACTGTTTTGCAAAATACTCCTGTAAACCTCGTCTTGATAATGTGGATAGTGTTTTTTCACAAATTCCAGCCTTTCCTTTAATCCTGTCAGGATGTCGAGGTTCCTGATGGAGTATGTGGCTACGATACTGTCACTCCGCTGGTAGTAGTGGCAGAGGGGTTTATGAAGGAGTACGAATGTCTTCACTCTTTTCATCACCTGATGAGCCCAAAAAACATCTTCGAATAATACCCCTTTTTTAAATGGAATATCCTTAATCAGTTCCGTTTTATAAAGCTTTCCCCAGGCGAAGTTTTTCACCTTATCGTTTTTAATCAGTTCGTACATGGATTCCTGATTATTCAGCAAAAGCATACTTCCGTCATTGGAATAGTTATTGCTGTCAAACAGCAGTTTATCATCATAAGCATAATAAAAAGCTGATTGTACTAAATCAGCTTGATGTTCATGCCTGCAATGCAGCATGTCTTCTATCATGGTTGGTTCGAGCCAGTCATCACTGTCTACGAATACGGTGTATTCACCTCTCGCCTCTTTCATGCCCTCATTTCTGGCATCTGATAAGCCACCATTTTCTTTGTGTATGACGATGATTCTGGAATCTTTGTGTTTATATTCTTCGGCTATCTCTCCACATCGATCTGGAGATCCATCATTTACAAGAATAATCTCTAAATAGGGATAAGTTTGGTGTAGTATGCTCTTAATACATCTATGGATATATCTTTCTACTTTGTATATGGGAACAACTACGCTTACGATTGAATGGTGCAAGGTTTGTTCCTCCTTATACCAACTGATATAGTTTGTTTAGTTCTGTATGATTGAAGTAGTCTGCTCTTTCACAGTTTTGAATAAGAGCTTCTCTCATCTGTCGATCGTTATATAACTTCTCGATCCCCTCGGCTATCCCTTTGACAGACATCTGACATATATCACCGTCAATGCCTATTCGCACCTGGCTTTTAGCCGTGGCATAATTAGTAATCAATACCGGCTTTGCTAAGATTTGCGCTTCCACAACGGTTACTGCCTTCCCCTCATATCTGGAAGGCTGTACATATAAGTCGGCCGCTTTAATATAAGGGTAAGGATTTACCTTTTTCCCTAGTAATATAAATGAGTTCTCAAGTTTCTGTTCTTTTATTAATTCCCTTATGGAGGCTTCATCCCCTCCGTATCCAACGATGTACCAGGATATGTCTTTATAGCCTCGATCATGTAATATTTTTAGTGCTTTGACTGCTTGATCGATTCCTTTGGCATACGAAAGACGTGCGACTGTTATTAATTTAAATCTATTATCTTTCACCATCGGATTGTCAACGGGATCATGCGCTAAATCCTTTACAAAATCGGGGGACGTGATGTTCTCCATAACACACACTTTCTTACGAAGGGAAGAATATTTATTTATAAATGCCTTCTTACATTCTTCAGAAACGGCCATTATTTTATTGTATTGTTGCCACATCTGGAGGTCCATATCACTATCTGTTTCAACCGTTGAATAATCAGTGTGAATCCAGGCAATCTTAGTTGACGCTTTTACTTTTTCCGCAACAAAATAATGTGGCCATAAATAACTGATGGCGATATCATACTCTTTCTCCATCTTCGGCAAGAAGGGGAGGGCATACTTCCACATATATTGCATTTGCTTATAACCTGTTTCTGCGTTTTTTTGGAGATTTGCCTTATATCTCGCTAACATCCTTGTTAAACCAATGGCCCAGTTTCCATTTTTCATCACCGCTGAAACCGGCATTCGAAAAGTTTTGTATACGGTATTCTCTGGAAGTAGGGTTGGTCCTGCTGGCAATAGTTCCATAAAGTCACCTGTATGACTGTACAACATCAAATCAACCTGGTATTGGTCGTAATCAAAATGATTCAACATGCTGATGAGACTTCGTTCCACACCGCCGACTTCCATATCAAACGAAGCGATCAATACTTTTTTCATCAGATCCTCCCTTCGCTATCTCTACTCCATATAAGTTCATGAGCTTCGAAATTCCCGCTACCGGTGAATATTCATTTTTTTCAAAATGTTGTTTGATTTTATGGATGTTTTTTTCTTTCCTTTTTGCCTGTCTTACGATAGCCTCGGCCCATACTTCAGGTCCGTCCCTCAGAGGGAGCTGTGTGACCAAACCCAGTTGCAGATCGGCTTCTGGTTGAATGGCTTCGGATACGACACATGGAAGACCGCTGGCTTGTGCTTCCAGGAGGACAAGTCCCAGGCCTTCGTATAGAGAAGGAAAGACAAAAACATCCATACTATGTAACATGGTCCCGATGTCTTCCCGGATTCCTACAAGTCGGATGTTTTCATAGATCCCTCCATATTCAATCCTTTCTTGAATATGGTTTTTTAGATCCCCTTCTCCTACCAGCAAAAGTTTATAATTTGGATTCCTTTTTATTAAACTCTTCATCACATCAAGCAAGAAATCGTGGTTCTTAGCAGGGATGAATCTGCCAATATGCCCAATGACGATTGATTTTCCCAGCCCTTCTTCTACTTTGAATTGACTAACGAGTGATTGAGGACTTGTTAACAACTTCTCAAACTCTATTACATTAGGAAAATAGGAATAATTGGATCGATGTACAGCTTCCCCTCCAAATAAGTACTCTCCCGCTTCTTTGCTGCAAGCAAGCAGGTGTGTGGAAAAGGTACCTATCATTTTTCTCATAGAGGCGATATACATCTTTCTTACCAAGCTATCTTGTTTATCTAAAGTTGTATGAGCATGAGATATCCGAATTTTTATTCCTGCTAAGTACGCCGCTGCGCTTGATATACCGCAGTGAAATAAAGTGTGCGAATGAACCGCTTTGTAAGGTCCATTATGTTTGATTGCCTGGTAGAGTTCCATTATTGACCGGGTTTGGGATAACCTTATCACCTTCCCACCAAGCTCATTAATTTCTTGATCATAATGGGCTTCGTCTTCACTATAAGAAACGAAATCAAATTGAATCTTTTCATGATCCATATTTCGGTACAGATTCATTAACATGGTTTCTGTCCCGGCTCGGTTCATCGCTCCCACTATGTGAAGTATTCGTTTAGGTAATCCCATCGTTATCCCCTCCCCTGATTATTTTTCCTCTACCTTATGATTCTGCCACTTTATAAATTCAATCACTGTTTTATATTGTTGCAATTGCTCTTTCTCGACCCCTGAATCTTTCAATTCATGTATAAAGTCCAGCCATTCACTCTCAAGGAGATGCTTGTTTTCTTCTGGTGAATTAAACTGAAGAATGGTTGTTAAACCCACGTCTAATACAGTCGAGATTTTCTCTATGACTTGAATAGAGGGATTCTTATTTAAGTTCCTCTCTAAATTACTCAGATAGGATTTAGAGACATTTGCCCGATCTGCAAGTTCGGATAAAGTGAGTCCTCTGCGTTTTCGAATCGTACTTATATTTGAACCTATCATTCATCATTACCTCATATTTTTTGACATCATATTATATCCTGCCTTGCGTACGCACCTTCAATCGTATTCATTACACACTCAACAATTCTCATTTGTTCTTCTTCAGTCATACTTGAACCTGATGGAAGACAAACACCTCTGGAAAACAGTTGCTGAGCGACATCTTCATCTTCACTATGAGAGAAATAAGAAGCCTCCTTAAATAACGGCTGCATATGGAGAGGTTTCCATACTGGACGTGCTTCAATATTCTCTTTTTCCATAACTTCTATTAACTGAGATGATGTTATTCCTGTTTCTATCTCGTCAATGATAAAGGTTGTTAGCCATCTGTTTGTCATACTGTTTTCTAATTCCGGCATGAATGAGATACCCGGTATATGGGATAAGGATTGCTGGTAACGATCAAAAATGAGCCTTCTGGCTTTTACCCTTTCATCGATTACCTCCAATTGGGCTCTCCCAACACCGGCTAAGATATTACTTAATCTGTAATTGTGACCTACCTGGCTATGCTGATAATATGGGGCCGGGTCTCTTGCCTGGGTAGCGAGAAATCGTGCTTTCTGCAAGGACTCAACATCGTTGGAAACCAGCATGCCCCCGCCGGATGTTGTGATAATTTTATTTCCGTTAAATGAGTAGACTCCATAATGACCAAATGTCCCGCTTGGTTTCCCCTTATAAGTAGAGCCCAGTGACTCGGCTGCATCTTCTACAACTGGAACCTGATAGTGTTCACAGAGAGTAAGAAGTTCATCCATTTTCGCACTTTGACCATATAAGTTCACAATGATGACGGCTTTGGGAAGCTTGCCTTGAAGAGCAGCTTCTTGTAATGCCCGTTGAAGCGCCTGGGGGGACATATTCCAGGAATCGAAGTCCGAGTCAATAAAAACCGGATCTGCTCCTTGATATAGAATGGGATTCGCACTCGCCACAAATGTCAGTGTTGAACAGAAAACGCTATCTCCCCGGGTGACTCCCAATAAAGAAAGAGCCAAGTGGATCGCGGATGTTCCCGAATTAACGGCTACCGCTTCACTGGCTCTTACGTATGAGGCTAACTCTTTTTCAAATGCGTCCACATTCGGACCTAATGGGGCAATCCAATTGGTCTGGAAGGCTTCCTTAATATATTCTTGTTCCCTTCCACTCATATGGGGAGGGGAAAGGTAGATTCTCTGTTTCTTCATCTAACAACCACCTTTTCTCTACATGATATCTTTCACTACTCCAAGGCTCCTATTAATGATCCTGGCTGGTGTCCCCACTGCCTTACTATGAGCAGGAATAGATCGAATGACTGTCGCCCCGGCTCCAATGATCGACCATTCCCCGACCTTCACACCAGGAATGATTGTAGCACCAGCCCCTATATGTACACCTTCGTCGATCGTTACGTTTCCTGTTAATGTTGCGTGAGGGGAAATATGTGAGTAATCCCATACTGAGTTATCATGTTCAATGACAGCTCCAGTGTTGATGATACAGTGATCATGGATATGGGCATCTGAATTGATCACAGCTTTTGGCATAACAACTGTTCCGTATCCAATGACTGCCGAGCTGCTTACTACTGCAGTAGGATCAATGACGGTTAAATACCGCTCACTAGGAAGCTTTAACTTCCTTACCACATGATTTCTAACCATATTACTGCCAATCGCTATGACCACTTTCATCTCTTTATCCAGTATTTTATGAATGGAAGACAATGGAGCATACACAATCCCTTCAATTATCTGCTCACTTTCATATTTGTCATCTAATACGGCATGAACACTGTACCCCTGCCTTATTACCATCTCCTGAACGACTTTACTATGCCCACCATTTCCAATCATTACGACCTTCATATCAGACCACTTCTTTCGACCCTTTGAACTTTTCCATCGTGACATGATTCTGACCAGTGATTCCCTCTTTTTTGATCACTTTGATGAGGGTTTTGGCAAGGATTTTTATATCGAGAAGGAAACTTTGATTCTTGACGTACCAAATATCCAATAAGAATTTTTCTTCCCATGAGATTGCATTCCTCCCGTTCACCTGAGCCCATCCGGTTATTCCGGGCTTCGTGTGATGCCGAATGTATTGTTCTTCAGAATAAAGTGGCAGATACTCCATTAACAATGGCCTTGGACCCACTAAACTCATGTCACCCTTAAGCACATTGAATAACTGGGGAAATTCATCAAGACTATACTTTCTAAGAAATCTTCCAAGAGGAGTCAATCTCAGTTCATCCGCTATACCATCACCATTTAACATGGTTCTCAATTTATATAGGATGAATGGTTTTCCGTATAACCCTGGTCGTTGCTGACAAAACAATAGAGGTGATCCCATTTTCATCTTGATCCCTAACATGACAGGAACCATTAACGGGATCAGGATCAAAAGTAAAATCGATGAAATACTAATATCCATTATTCGTTTGATCATTTGAAATCACTTCCTTGATGATCAGTTATCGATCTCATTTGTAGTACAGAGGGAGATGATGTTTTCTTTTATTTCGTTTAGAAATTCCCTTGTATTTAATTCTTCTTGAATACCCTTTTGATACATTGTTTTTAAAAGCTCCTGAAGATCTTCGACTGTTAGATTTTCAGTTAAATTCATATTTTTTCTCCTTACATTGAACATAAATAAAAAAAGCAGCTGCTATGAGTAGCACCTGTACCTAGTTCTTCACTAACATTTTGAATTGTTTCTCGTAACCAAAAGGATTATGTTGTTGCCATCTCCAGGAATCCTTACACATCTCATCAATCCCTTTAACCGCTTCCCAGTTTAGTTTCTCTTTTGCTTTTGATGTATCAGCATAACAAACGGCTACATCCCCCGGCCGCTTTTCCACTACCGTATATGGAATGGTTTTCCCTGCTGCTCTTTCATATGTGGATAAGACTTCAAGCACACTGTATCCTTTACCGGTGCCTAAATTATATGCATCGATTCCGCTAGTAGTAAGTATGCTTTCCAAAGCTTTGACATGCCCAAAGGCCAAATCTACCACATGAATATAATCTCTTACCCCGGTGCCGTCTACTGTTGGGTAATCGTCACCAAATACTTGGAGTTTTTCCAGTTTCCCAATCGCTACTTGAGATATATATGGCATGAGATTATTTGGGATTCCATTAGGGTCCTCACCAATCCGCCCACTTTCATGAGCCCCTACAGGGTTGAAATAACGAAGCAGGGCAATGCTCCATTCACGGTCTGAATCATAAAGATCCTGCAATAACTCTTCAATCATCTGCTTTGTACGACCGTATGGATTCGTCGCTTTTAAGGGAGTCTCCTCTGTAATCGGTACCGTATCCGTCGTACCATATACAGTGGCTGATGAACTGAATACGAGTTTATTCACATTGAACTTTTTCATGACTTCACAGAGAGTGATGGTGCTGTTCATATTATTTTCATAATATTTAAGTGGAAAATGGACCGACTCTCCAACCGCCTTGGAGCCGGCAAAATGAATCACCGCCTCAATGTCGTTATCTGTAAATACCTTTTCCAGACCTTCCCGGTTTTGCAAATCAAGACAGTATGTTCGAAAGTATTTTCTCGTGATTTCTGAAACTCTCTTGAGTGCTTCAGGTTTACTGTTTGAAAAATTGTCCACTACGATAATGTCATGGCCAGCATTCAATAGTTCAATGCATGTGTGGCTTCCGATATAACCTGCGCCGCCAGTAATCAATATAGCCATATTCATCCTCCGTTCTTACCAATTAATATAGTCACTCTTGTAAAGAATGTTTAAACTTATAATATTTTCATAAAAAAAATACAGAAAATAACAACTCACAATTCCAAGATAAATGATTTTTCGATCCTTTTTTTCAAACAATTTAACGATCCAGGATATGAGGATCAGCTGGTATAAACTAAAATAGATGGAGAACCTGGCAAAGATCCAATTCTGAGTAGAAATCAACATAAACACCAATCCCAGGAGAGCCATATTAACAATCACATCACTTTCAGGGAAGATCTCTCGTAGCTTATCCCTCCCAAGATAGGCAATGACAATGGGAACCATCTCAACGAGTACTCTTAAGATGTTCGCGCCACCTTCTGCAAAGTCTTTGTAGTGCCCGTATTGGGTGTCCTCAATGGCTGAAAACAAGAAAGAGGTAAACTGATCAAATCCCACTACAATGATGAGAGCGAAAATGATGAGTACAACCGTTGATTTGGACCATGCCTTTGACCGAACTAAAAAATATATTGGAAGCAATATGAGTGCGCTTTGATGAAAGAAAGAAGCGATAATGACAATAGTAAAGTACTTCACCCAGTTACCATCTATTAAATACTTTGTGGCTGTGAAAATGATTGCCGCCGCAAGCAGCTGTCTGATCCCATTCATAGAAATAAGGAATAATCCCCCGGCTATATACACATATAAGCTAAGCTCAAGCATCCTTGAGTACTTGTATAATACGAAAAATATCAGGGTATTAGTCAATAACGCTGTTGTAAACAACAGTACTTGTGGATCTTCAGAAACATAATTTTTCAACACCATTTGAAGGATGCCAAAACCAATATCCTTTTGGCTTAAGATATACTCCCAGGTGAACTGGCTTACTTCATATGCATGCTTATAGAAGTAAGTATCCCCGATATTTGAGCGAAGTCCCGATACAAGTACAAGGGATAACAACGCACCAATGGCTATCAGCTTATTCGGCCTGATTGGAACCGGACTTGTCATTGTCATCGTCCCAGTTGAAGCGGCATACCTGGAGAAAGAGGAGAAAAGGAAGACCAGGAAAAGATTAATCCATAAAATGGTCATTAATAGGATCCTTTCAAAAGAAAATCATTTGTCAATTAACGGCTATTTTTGTTTTCTGATTGATGTAGAGGTATAGCATGATTCCAAAAGGGAGTGCCAATAGAGTTAATCGTTTATTAGGCGTATCACTCATAAAATTCCAATTCCGACTGATTAAACAGCTGGAAACATAATGAATCGCCTGCCTAAATTTAAACGTAGTACTGGCGAATGGCAATTTCATCAGTTCTTTCCGGTAAAAGGCAAACCCTTTCGGATTCTTCCGATACTGATTCAACATATTTACGGAAGATCCGTCAGCTAAATATTCCACACGACAGATCACTTCATTCATCAGAAGCATTTTATATTCCATATCAAGCATGAAGTACTTATACGCAAGGCCGACGTATTTTTCTTGATGAAAGATGGGATAAGGGTATTTCTTCGTTAACTCTGTACGGTAGACTAATTTTTTATCCCCTGTTACCCCATATTTATTATATAAATCAAATAAGGTGGAAGAGCCAACTGTGTCTGGTAACTTTGTTCCGATGACACCCCCGTCATGGTAGGCATCCAACCCAATCATTCCACTTACTTTAGAGCTTCCATGATCATTCCAAAATGACAGGATCTTTTCAACAGCATCGTCTGGCATATAATCATCGGAATCGATGCATACATTCAGCTCTGTATGGATTAATTGATAGGCGGTATTGTGAGCTCCATGCATTCCCTGATTTTCCTGCCAGTGATAAATAATGTGAAAATGTTTCTCCTTGATCCATTTCGCCACAAGTTCATTTGTATGATCTGTTGACCCGTCATCAATGATCAGCCAAGTGAAATTTTTATTTGTTTGCCTTTTTAGACTTTCATAACACTGACCAAGACAGAATGCCCGGTTATAGGTTGGAGTGAAGACCGTTAATTGCTTCATCCCGTTCTCCCTCCCAGCATGATGTATGACTTTTCAGTATCTTCAGCTGTTTTACGAATGTCATAACCTTTAAGAGTAAGGGCAGCATGAGAGATATTTCTTGCTGACTGTGTATTTTTCTCCTTCACTATCTGTTCCACCCAAACTCTCTTATTCGTAATAGGTAAGAAACGAACTAAACCATTTCCCATGTCTACTTCTTCTGTAATGGTTTCTGAAATATAACAAGGCAATCCTGCACCTTGTGCTTCAATCAATGTAACCGGAAGACCCTCGTGAAAAGACGGCAATATGAAAATATCGAATGCCTGTAGTAAATAAGGAATGTCATCCCTTACGCCCAGAATCATGACCGCATGTTGTAAATGCAGACTTCGTATTTTATCGATGATTTTCCCTTTTAAAGGTCCGTCCCCCACCAGGACTAATTTTGAATCGGGTATTTTTTTGTGAATCTCGGCAAAGGTTTCGAGTAAAAACATATGATTTTTTTGTTCACAAAACCTTCCAACGTGACCTAAAACCACCGTGTCATTATTTAGCTGAAGTTCAGCTCTAACCTGATTTCGAATATAGAAGGAAAATTGAAATTTATCGAACTCGATTCCGTTTTTTATAAGCTGTGCTTTATCTGCCTGATTTCTGAATAACCACTTAGAGGCAGCATTTGAACAAGCAAACAAGTGAGTAGCACTCCGCTTTATCTGCTGGCCGACTAACCATTTATAAACCTTTGCCCCTGTTCCTCCCTCACTCTGGGTATTATGACTATGAGCAATTCTTACAGGAACATCCGCTTTCTTTGCAGCTCTTAAAACCAACCCACTCATCTTGTCCAGATGTGAGTGAACAATTTGATAATAGGAATGTTCTTTAAAGAATATATCCAGTTCTTCTACATACCCTGAGTGCCCAACTTCTGTCACGTAAGAAATCCTATGAATCTTTCCGCCCATCTCAAGAATTTCAGAATCGAAAACACCTTCTTTACATGTTAAGAAATCGAATTGAACCTTCGTTCGATCGATATTCCGGTACAGATTCATAATCAGTGTCTCTGCTCCGCCACGGTTCATATTCACGACCACATGCAGAACCCTCAATGGACTGCCCATTTTTCCACCTCCTTCTCTTTCATATAAAATTGGTAAATTCGACTTTTATCATTTACTATTCGTTGGACACTAAATGTACTCTCAATCATGTCTCTTCCGGTCATTCCCATCTGCCTTCTTATATCTTCTGACGCAGCAAGGAGTTTAAGCTTATGAGAAAAGCCTTCAATATCTGTTGGAGATACAATCCAACCATTTTGATGGTCCTTCACCAACTCCCTGTGTCCCCGATTCACACTCGCCACTATTGGCAGTCCACAAGCCATTGCTTCCATCATATTCACCGGAAGTCCTTCACGAAGACTTGATGCAACCGCCACATCGCACATTGGAAGAATTTCAGAAATATCCTTTCGAAATCCCAGAAAATGGACCATGTGTTCAACTTCTAACCTCTTTGCCAGTTCCTTGCATGGATGCTGCAGGGTTCCTTCTCCTGCAAGCAACAGCTTCGCATTTGGAACCTCTTCTTTGATGAATGCTAACGATTTAATCAGCATTTGTTGGTTTTTGTTCTCGTTGAATTCGGCAGCATAAAATAGTAAAAAGTCATCTGGTTGATACCCAAATGACTTCTTTCTTTCTGCTTTATCCTTTTCGGAAACAGGTTGGAAGGTTTCGGTGTTTACCCCCACTCCATGAACATGTTCAATGGTGGGAATATTGAATCGGTGTTTTGCCAAGGTATAGTCTTCTTCATTAATCGTAATGAGGCAGTCTGTATAGCGTGACAACATTTTTTCAATGGGATAATAAATCAGCCAGTTTTGAATGGGAGCACCTTTGCAGAAATGAAATCCATGAGCTGTATAGATTACCTTTGTACCATTCTCCCTTGTCCCTCGAGATGCCAATCGAGCCAGCACTCCTCCCATGGGTGTGTGGCAATGAATCAGCCTATACTGATGTCCATCAATGATATCTTTTAGTTCTTGGTAGGCCTTTATGTTTGTCAGAGATAACGGTGATCTCTGAATCGGAATGGTAAACTTCTTATCAACATAAGGAAGCTCCATTTCGCCACTCGCTGCAACATGGACCTCCCAGCCTTGTTCCTTGAACCATTTCATATAAGGTAAATGAAAAGCTTTAAAGTGGTAGTCGACGGTTGCACAAAACAGGATCGAATTACTCATTTCCATCACCTTATTGCACTTTCTTTGCTAATTCCCGATCCATGACGGTTGAAAGATAATCCAACAAATTGTCTTTTAAATCGTCCCGCTGTAACGCGAATTCAATGGTGGTTTGAATAAAGCCCATCTTCTCACCCACATCATAGCGAGTTCCCTCGAAGTCATAGGCGTACACCGCTTCGTGCTTGTTCAGTTCGGCAATGGCATCCGTCAGCTGGATTTCTCCTCCCGCTCCAGGTGGCTGATTTTCCAGCACATCGAATATTCGTGGACTTAGGATATATCGGCCCATGATCGCAAGATTTGAAGGGGCTTCTCCTCTTGCCGGTTTTTCCACAAGCCCGTTCACTCCATAAAACCGATCACCGATTTGATTAGCATCTACAATGCCGTAACGGGATACTTCTTCTTCATTCACGGTTTGAACTCCCAGAATAGAAGATTGGTATCGATTGTATTGATTGATCATTTGCTTAAGGCAAGGGGTTTCAGCTCTGACGATGTCATCACCAAGTAAAACGGCGAATGGTTCGTCCCCCACAA
Organism: Rossellomorea sp. NRS-1567; assembly: GCF_050467885.1. Taxonomy (NCBI): domain Bacteria; kingdom Bacillati; phylum Bacillota; class Bacilli; order Caryophanales; family Bacillaceae; genus Rossellomorea; species Rossellomorea sp. NRS-1567. Next base: position 96,979 of record NZ_JBITPL010000006.1, read on the forward strand.
ATTTACGTGCACACCAGATGGCGTGACCTAATCCTCTTGGTTCCTTTTGGCGAATATAGTGGATGTCTACTAGTTTAGAAGACTTTTGAACTTCAGATAGCAATTCGAATTTGCCTTTATCAAGCAGATTCTGTTCAAGCTCAAAGGAATGATCAAAATGATCCTCAATGGCTCTCTTTCCTTTTCCAGTGACGATGATGATATCTTCAATTCCCGACTCAATGGCTTCTTCAATTATGTATTGAATCGTTGGCTTATCGACAATCGGCAACATTTCCTTTGGCATGGCTTTCGTTGCTGGAAGAAACCTTGTTCCAAGTCCAGCGGCAGGGATAATTGCTTTTCTTACCTTCATTGATTATCACTCCTATTAGCTTGATATAGACATGACTGGCTTTGGCTCAACTATTTCTTTTGTATTGGCTAAAGTAACTAATTTTTCTCTCAGTGCAGCTCGATCCATATCATTAAAGGTTTCAATAATTTCATCGATTTCTTCTAAATAAAGATGTGCGGTTTTTCCTATATAGATGTTCGGGTAGATTTGTTCTTCGTGGATCTCTTCATCCTTCAGAAGTTCCTCGTATAGCTTCTCCCCTGGTCTCATACCTGTGAACTTCAGTCCAACCTCCTCGATGGAATGTCCTGAGAGCTTGATCAGATTTTTGGCCAAATCGACAATTTTCACCGGCTCTCCCATGTCCAATACGAAGATTTCTCCGCCCTGGGCCAGTGCACCCGCTTGAATGACAAGTCTCGATGCTTCAGGAATGGTCATGAAGTACCTGACCATATCAGGGTGTGTAACCGTTACGGGACCACCTTTTTCGATTTGCTTCTTAAATAAAGGGATGACGCTTCCCCTGCTCCCTAATACATTTCCAAATCGAACGGCGACAAAACGCGTTGAACTCGTTTGATCCATGCTTTGAATGACCATTTCAGACAATCGTTTCGTAGCACCCATGACACTGGTGGGGTTCACCGCTTTATCGGAGGAAATCATGACAAAGGTTTTGACTCCACTCCAGCTTGCGGCTTTGGCTATATTTGTTGTACCGATAAGATTGTTTTTGACAGCTTCTTCTGGATTTCGCTCCATCAGTGGTACATGCTTATGGGCCGCTGCATGATAGACGACATCCGGAGTGTGTTCATTCATCACTTGAATCATCTTCTTCTCATCCTGGAGATCAGCAATGACAGGTATGAATTCAATATCCTTTCCGGCAAACGCTTCTTTCAACTCCATTTCAATGGAGTAAATACTGTTTTCTCCATGTCCAAGGAGGATTAATTGTTTCGGTTTGAACTGAGAAATTTGTCGGGATATTTCAGATCCTATTGACCCCCCAGCACCTGAAACAAGGACCACTTTGTTTGTTACATACTCTGAAATGCTGGACATATCGATTTCTACTGTATCCCTGCCTAATAGGTCCTCTACCTGTACATCACGGAATTGATTGACCGATATTTTCCCTGTAATCAAATCCTCCAGCATCGGAAGGGTTTGAGTCTTCGCTTTGGTTTTCAAGCATTCCTGAAAGATTGTATTCAGCTCTTGTTTGCTAAGAGAGGGAATAGCAATAATGATATGTTCGATATCATATTGGGCTACCGCTTTTTCAATTCGATCTACCCCTCCAACTACTGGAATTCCTAATATGTCCAGTTTCTGCTTTCTAATATTGTCATCAATGAATGCAACAGGGACCAGATCCCCATCATTTTTAAGAAGTTGTCTCGCTACCATCGTGCCGGCTGCCCCGGCGCCCACCACTAATGTCCGTTTTCGATTATCTATCTTGGAGATAAAGGTGTCACGGTAGACTCTCCATACAAATCTTGAACCTCCAATGAGCATTAAGTGAAGCATCCAAGTAACGGCAAGAAGTCTGAATTGGATCTCCTGCAGGGCTACTTGTTGGATGATCGCTCCTGAAAGAACCGAATAGCTTACTACTTTAAAAATGATTAATAATTCCCCTATGCTTGCATATTCCCATGCTTTCTTATAAAGATTTAACTTAAGTGAAAATATTTGGTGGCTGATGAGCATTGTGATAGAGCTGATGATGACAGGAATGGTTATGACCTGGATAGTGGAGCTGGTCAGCATTTTGCTAACGAAGACAGCGGTCAGGACAATAAGGGAATCTACTAGAATAAATAGGGATAATCTCTGTCGATATGTCATACTATGCCTCCTTTCCTTAGTTCGTTGCTTTGTTATTATTCGGGGCAAGAACTCTCATTCTCTTATATATAGCGTAGTCCAATAGCTTTCTGATTTCTTCCAGCTGTTCCTTCGAGGCATCCTGCTTTATGTACCTGATCGCTTTCTTAATCGATTTAGGTTGATCATCTAATTGAGTCATTTCTTCATAACATCTCCTTTTTTCAATTAATGTCCTTATGTACTCTATCTTTGGAAAAAGATTTCCTACATAAAAACATTAAAAATATGGGCATCTAACCCATCCTCACACCACACCATCGACGACTTAGCGTCTAAGGTTTATTCAACCCACAGCATGACCGAGTGCCTCCATGGATAACGGTAAGGAGACATCACCGATAGAATATTCAAGTTTAACGCACATCAAATTCTCAATAACGAACATGCGGTTTAAAATTTTTTAGCCTTCATTCAGAATGGCCCCAACAATCTTAGCATGGGCAAGTTCCAGCACTTTTTTTGTTTCTATTGCCTGTTCGATCTCTGTTTTCCCTTTATTCAGCACTAACACGACTCCATCACATTGATTGGCGATGACTCTCGTTTCAGTTGACTTTATCGCAGAGGGAGCATCGATTAGCACAACATCATATAACTCAGCTAGTGTCTTAAGAAGTTCCTTCATCCTCTTCGTTTCTAATAGTTCAGCAGGGTTAAAGGAGTGAGATCCGCTTGTTAATACTTCTAATCGACTTACCTCTGTTTGATACAGTGCTTCTTCTAGCGTTGCATTCCCAGTCAATACATTCGTCAGCCCCTTTTCATTCGGAATTTTAAAGATCGAATGAATAATCGGCTTCCTTAAGTTGGCATCAATCACTAGTATCTTTTCTTTCTGTTGTGCCATGGAAACTGCTAAATTGGCGACCATGGTTGATTTCCCTTCCCCATCCTTGGGTGATGTGATGAGGAAGATTTTGTTCTCACTTTTATTGATGAATTTCATATTCGTTCTAATTTCGCGAAACTGTTCAGAAATAATCGACTCTGGATGGGAATAAGTGACAAGATGTCTTCTTTTCATCTTACTTAATTGTTTCTTCCTATTTAATTCCAACTGTGTCACCCCTTAACTCCATTTCAGGTTGAGATTTCCGCTTGGTGACAAATTTCTTCTTATTCATATTGGATACTTTTCCAAGTACCGTTATATCCAAGTATTCCTCGATATCCTTATTCGTTTTAATGGTCTGATCCAGCGAATCTAATAAGAATACCAGTCCGATAGCTGTAATCATTCCTAAGACAAAAGCAATAATCGTGATCCGGTTCCCTGGTGGATTTATCGGATATGGATTTTCTTTCGCTTCAGATAATAATTGAACTCCTTTGAAATCCAAAATAGTAGCGATTTCACTCTTAAAAAGTTTGGCTGTCGAATTCACAATTGCCATGGCTACTTTAGGATCTGCATCAATAGCTGAGATTTTTATTACTTGCGAATCATCAATTTGAGCCACCGTAATTTGATTGGCTATTCCTTCAGGGGATCGGGAAAGATTCAATTCATTTCTGACCTTCTCCATAATGATCGGGTCCTTTATCATAACCATTAAAGTACTCATATTTCCGCTGTCTGAACCAATGATCACCCGTGTTGATGATTCATAGAGGTTGGTTTGTGTGTAGGAGTTGTAAAAGTAGCCTGCAACAGTAGTTACAAATGTGATCAGGATAATGAGCAAAGCTCTTTTTTTAATGACCTCATAATATTCCTTTAAGTTTATTTCTCTAGCGACATTGTTCACAATATAATTCGGTTGTTTAGAACTTCCCATGGAAACCACCTTTATTGAAGTTATTTTGAGAAACACTTATGAGAGAATACCTAATTCTTTATAACGAACATCAGGTTCAAAAAAAAAGATTCCATGCAAGAAAGTCGTTTCAGAAAAACATCTTCTAAGCTAATGTACCTATTTTTTCTTCATTCAATCTATTCTTCTTCTATTCTAGTTCTGTATAAAGAACATGTCAATTTATTTTTAAATATTTATTAGATTTATTAAAAGTAAACATGTTTATCTTTTACTAAACAGTAGAGTGAAAGTGGATTTTTCATCCTGCAACTTTCTGCTTTCTAATTTCTTTATTTCTTTTATTAAACATAAAAGTATTAGTTTTCATATTTAAGAATTTACGTATAACATGAGTTTGAGCTTCCGTTATTCTCGAGAAGTAATATGCGGTTATACAAACAAGTAGAACAAGAACAACTTCCACAATAACCGATATTAAATTAGGCTGTAAGCCAGAGAAACCATTCTTTGCTGCCCAGTAGTAAACAGTATTTATTATAGGATAGTGAATTAAATAGAGGCTGAATGAAAATCCGGCAATCAATTTTGAAATCTTACCTAGCTCACTAAATTCGATGTACCTTATTCTTTCAGCTACTATATGTAACATTGTATAGATGAAAAAACCGAAAGCTAGACCAACAAAAAGGTCTACAACAAAGAGATTCTCTGTCCATTTGTCTGTAAACAGTCTTCCGGTCATCACAAGAGGTCTAACAATCATAGCTACAAATACTAAAATAAGAGCTAATACCGGAACAAACCCTCTCCTTAAAAAATTCACTCTCGGTAATAAAAGGACGAATGTTCCAATTAACCATATAAAAAAATAGGAATTCATTTTCATTCCAACAGTTGAAAATATTAAAATTGCTATTATAGTGTATAAAAGCTTAAAAACTTTTCCCTGTTTATTAAAGAATAATAGTAATAATACCGGAAATAACATATAGTACCAAAACTCATAATTCAAGCTCCATAATGGCGCATTTGAACCATAGACTCCAACAAAGATATTTTGAAGAAAAAATAAATTTCCAATAAAAGCTTTTAGATTTTGAAAAATATTTGTATATCCAACGTATCCAAAGAAATTTACAGCAATAATGTCTAAGATTAACGTGAGTACTAAAGCAGGTACTAACACAACAAATAGTCTCGATAAACGATTGATCAAGTAGGATTGCCATGACCATTTATTTTCATAAACTGCTTTTAGAACAGACCTTGAGATGAACAAGCCACTAAGCACAAAAAATATTATTACTGAAGGTCCCCCTAGAATATTTAAAAGATATAGAATCTTGGATAGTACATTTTGATTCTGTACATTTCCATAGCCTACAAACAATCTAGAACTCAAATGTTCCATTACTACTAAAATAGCTGATATCCCTCGTATTAAATCTAGAAAAATTGATACATTTCCCTCTAACAATTCGTTTGTCTTAGAGAAATTAGAATTTACCTTTCTCATATTTCATTTTTCCCCCTTATATTCACTTTACAATAAATTTTGTTCTTTAATAAACATTATCACGTTCTTTATAAAGAATAAAGCTGTTTTCCAATTTATTCATTATAATTTATTTGACTATCTATGACCTTTCAAATGATTCTCTGAAAGTAAAGGTGAATATATTCATTCCACATACAGGAGATTATAAGATATTACACCTAATAGCATAAAAAAACCGGTTGGCCCAAGGGACCAACCGGTTTCCATCTATTTAACCCTTACTCAACCGTAACGGACTTCGCCAGGTTACGCGGCTTATCTACATCACAATCGCGGTGCAGAGCAGCATAGTAAGAAATTAATTGTAATGGGATGACAGAGATAAGAGGTGTTAACAATGGGTTAACCTCCGGGATGACGAAGCGATCTTCTTCGTCTTCTAAGCCTTTCATGGAAATGATACAAGGGTTTGCTCCACGAGCGACTACCTCTTTCACATTTCCTCTGATGCCTAAGTTTACTTCTTCTTGAGTTGCAAGTGCAACGATCGGTGTTCCTTCTTCGATCAGAGCGATCGTACCGTGTTTAAGCTCTCCTCCGGCAAATCCTTCTGCCTGGATGTAAGAGATTTCTTTCAGCTTCAAAGCGCCTTCCAGACCTACATAGAAGTCCAGTGAACGACCGATGAAGAAACAGTTGCGGGTCGTTGACAGATATTCGCGTGCGATATCTTCGAACTCTTCTTTCGTATCGCAAAGTGCTTCCATCGCAGTGGCAACAATACCAAGCTCTTGAACAAGGTCAAAGTCCTGGTTGTTTCCACATGCCTGCCCGGCAACGTGTGCAAGGATCGCAAGTACTGCCAGCTGAGCTGTGTACGCTTTAGTTGAAGCAACGGCGATTTCAGGTCCGGCATGAAGAAGCAATGTGTAATCCGCTTCTCGGGACAGCGTAGAACCCGCTACGTTTGTGATCGTTAATGATTTATGACCAAGTTCTTTGACTTGAACCAGTACGGCACGACTATCTGCCGTTTCACCACTTTGAGAAATAAAGATAAATAATGGTTTCTTAGAAAGCAAAGGCATATTGTAGCTGAATTCGCTTGCTACATGAACTTCTACAGGAATTCCTGCACTCTTCTCGATGAATTGCTTTCCAACAAGACCAGCGTGGTAGCTCGTTCCACATGCAATGATGTAGACACGATCCGCTTCCTTCATCGCGCCGACGATCGGCTCATCGATGTGAAGCTCATTGCTCTCGTTTTGGTAAGCTTGAATGATTTTACGCATCACTAGTGGCTGCTCATCGATTTCTTTAAGCATATAGTGAGGGTATGTTCCTTTTTCGATATCACTCGCATCGATTTCAGCGGTGTAAGGAGCACGTTCCATTACTTCACCGATCAGATTTTGAATTTCAACCTTTTCTTTCGTTACGATAACCATTTCTTTATCCATAAGTTCAACGTATTGGTCTGTTACTTGAATCATCGCCATAGCATCACTTGCTACAACGTTAAAGTCTTCTCCAAGACCTACAAGCAGTGGACTTTTATTTTTCGCTACAAAGATTGTCTCATCATTTTCAGCGTCTAAAAGAGCAATGGCATAAGACCCTTTAAGAAGCATGAGCGTTTGACGGAAAGCTTCCTCTACCGTGTTGCCTTCTTCTACAATCTTTTCAATTAGCTGAACGATGACTTCCGTATCCGTGTCACTCTTTAACGTTACATCCGTTAAATATTCACGCTTAAGCTGAGAGTAATTTTCGATTACTCCGTTATGAACGATTGTAAAACGGCCTGAATTGCTTTGATGAGGGTGAGCATTCACCTTGCTTGGTACACCGTGCGTAGCCCAGCGAGTGTGACCGATTCCTGTGTTGCTTGATACACTCTCATCAACGATACCGCGAAGGTCGGCGATACGACCCTTCTCTTTAAACACATGGATGCCTTCATCATTTTGAACGGCAATACCTGCAGAGTCATAACCGCGGTACTCAAGCTTTTCAAGACCTTTTAAAAGAATTTCCTTAGTATCTGAACTTCCAATATATCCAACAATTCCACACATAATTAATATATCCTCCCTGAACATGCAAGGGGGCAAGAACTCTTTTGGGGACAACTTGCCCCCTTATCTCTGTTTGTCATTAGTATGTTTAGCCACTTTTTTCTTCCCTTTGTCCATTAAGTTGCCTCAACGATTTAAGGAAGAAACTTTCGGTTCGGTGACACATACGAACCGGGAGGCATCCGCCGAATGCTCGATAAACCTCCACCTCGTCAACTAAACGATCCTTGTCGTATCCATCGTTTAGCCCTGGCGCTTTATAAGGATGATTGCTTACTATCCACCTTTCCTTCTTAACTCATTTCCATATAATTTGAAAAACGAAAACAAAATCATCATACACTAGCAGGTTTCCCCTAGTCAATATAAATCTTACAAGAACAAGAAGTTGTTATCCTATTGTCATGTTCCCGAAACAGAGCAGTGATAAACCCTTGGGAGACAACTGTCGTTTTCAGAACGGTAGTTCGATGATATTCAATTGTACTCTACTTATTAAATATGCATAAGGGGCACGTATTGACCCCTTATGCATATAAATTCCACTATTCGTTCAGACCCATTTCTTCATCAACAACTTGTACGATTTCATTTACATATCGATCACAAAGTTCTTCAGTAGGAGCTTCTGCCATGACACGTACTAATGGTTCAGTTCCAGATGGACGAACAAGGATACGTCCATTTCCGTTCATTTCTTCTTCAACCTTTTGAATCACTTTTTTAACTGTTTCATTATCCGTTACATGGTGCTTGTCTGTCACTCGTACATTCACAAGTTTTTGTGGGAACTTTTGCATTTCTCCCGCTAGTTCAGATAATGATTTACCGGTCATTTTCATAATGTTCACAAGTTGGATACCCGTTAACAGACCGTCTCCTGTTGTATTGTATTCCAGAAAGATGATGTGGCCTGATTGCTCACCGCCAAGAGTATAGCCGTGTTTCTTCATTTCTTCCACTACATAACGATCTCCAACCGCAGTTTGAATGCTTTGGATCCCATTCTCTTCAAGCCCTTTATGGAAGCCAAGGTTACTCATGACTGTAGATACGACTGTAGACTGTTTTAACTGACCTTGTGACTTCAAGTATTTACCGCAGATGTACATGATCTGGTCACCATCCACGATTTGTCCATGCTCATCGATTGCTATAATACGGTCACCATCACCATCAAAGGCAAGACCTAGGTCTGCACCTTTTTCTTTCACCATCTCAGCAAGTGTTTCAGGGTGGGTAGATCCTACACCCTCATTGATATTCAACCCGTTTGGTGATGCTCCCATCGTCGAGATGTCAGCGTCCAAATCAGCAAACAGATGAGTAGCAAGAGCGGATGTTGCACCATGTGCACAATCTAACGCAATATGTAAACCATCGAAATCTTCGTCTACTGACTGTTTTAAATACTGCAGATATTTTTGTCCGCCTTCGAAATAGTCACTTACTTGTCCTAAGTCAGCACCGATTGGACGAGGAAGCTGATCAACTGTTTGATCTAATAGATCTTCAATTTCATTTTCCTGGTCATCCGATAACTTGAAACCATCCGGTCCGAAGAATTTAATTCCGTTATCCCCTACAGGATTATGAGAAGCTGAAATCATGACACCAGCTTGAGCACCTAACGCTTTTGTTAAATAAGCTACCCCTGGAGTTGAAATGACACCTAAGCGCATCACTTCAGCACCAATTGATAGAAGTCCGGCTACAAGAGCTCCTTCCAGCATATGTCCGGAAATTCGAGTATCTCTTCCAATCAATATTTTGGGGCGCGTAGCATCCTTTGTTAGAACATAACCACCAAAACGTCCAAGCTTAAATGCTAATTCCGGTGTTAATTCTGTGTTCGCTACACCTCTTACTCCATCAGTTCCAAAATACTTACCCATTGTCATTCTCTCCTTTTTACAGCTCTTATGCTGATGTGTTCTTTTCTTTAATTTCTACTTTCACTGTTTGCTGAGACAGGGTCCATTCAATATCTTCCGGTCCTTCTGCCTCTATTTCCACCTCATGTTCACCGGGCTCGAGCCCTGAAAGATCAAGAGCAAGTGAGAAGTCTTCCTTCGTCACTTTACTCACCTGTGCATTCTGACCTATCATCGCTACATCGACGACACCTTCTTCAGGTGACATGATGGTATATTCATATTCTTCGGCTAATCCTTGTGGGGTGATTTCAAGACCTGACAGGCTCTTTTCCTCGGTTGTGTTGACATCAACCTTCACCTTAACTTCTTCAGGAGCCACTTTATTTAAGCCATCTTGCAGGGCGAGTGGTACCGTAATGGTTGAATCCTTCGTAATCTTAGAAAGGTCTATTTCTGCAAGCAACTCTTCTACTGTGTCCAGTACATCCTGTCTGCCGAAAATGGTTGCCTCTTTAGGATCAATTGAAATCGACTCCAGCGTCGTCCCTTCTGGAAGACTGCCTTTTTGCTTAATCGTCACGGGAACACTCTTACTTTTGTTTACAACCGAAACGGTCACATCGACCACTTCCGGATCAATTTGAACATCTAATTTATTATACTCACGGTCTAAGACTTGCACCCTGGCTTCCCTTGTCACATTCTCATTGATTTCCTCATCAAGATCAAGGGTGGCTATGACATAGGCAATCCGTTCCACTTCATCCTTAGAGCCCGTCACTTTCACCGTTTTCGGATCAACAGCCAGTCCTTCTGCTTCATATCCATTGGATAAAATACTCTCATTGAATTGAGGTTCAATCGTAAATTCTTCGGTTACCTTTTCTTGAACCGATATATTGACAGTATCCGGATCGAGTTTCACATCGAGTTTTTCAGAAATATTATCTATCTTTATTTTCACCTGATGCTCACCGATACCGATATCATTTAAGTCTACATAGACCCTGAAATCCTTCACTTGTTTGGCTTGTTGCACAATCGCTTTAGATCCTTCTACAGTCACATTCACCGTATCAGGCAAGCCGCTCACTTCTAAATTCTCACGATCATAGAAAACTTCAAGCGGGACGTCTTGGATCGTTTCAATCGCATCTTGAGAGTTGCCGTTATTGTTGTTAGCCGTCTTCTGAATATCATCAAAGTTGACGGACAGATAGAGAATGAATGCTAACATCAGCCCCACAATTCGCATGAACCAACGACTTTCCATGAATTTATCCATTTTCTTTCTTCCCCCTAAAACTCCATTTCGTCGAGGAAGCATTTGTCTTATCGCCAATGAGCTCTACCATAAGAATTTCTGTGAAGCGCTCCAAAGAGAGGTCGCGATGTAACTCTCCATTTTTCGTAATGGAGATAGCTCCCGTTTCTTCTGATACAACAATCGTAATACTATCTGTTACCTCACTGACGCCAAGTGCTGCCCGGTGTCTTGTTCCCAATTCTTTCGAAATGAACGGGCTTTCCGATAAGGGAAGATAACAAGCCGCTGCAGCAATTTGATTTTTTTGAAGGATAACAGCTCCATCATGAAGAGGTGTATTGGGAATAAAGATATTAATGAGCAACTGGGACGTAATCTTGGCATCGAGTGGTATACCTGTTTCAATATAATCACTCATCCCTGTTTCCCGTTCGAGAGTAAGGAGGGCACCAATTCGACGTTTTGCCATATAGCTTACGGCTTTCGTCATTGCTTCGATCATCTGCTCCTGCTCTTCTTCTTCCTGCAGTCCCGTCCTTGAGAATAAACGGCCCCTTCCCAATTGTTCAAGGGCTCTGCGGAGTTCAGGCTGGAAGATGATGATAATCGCCAGGAACCCCCATGTGAGGGCTTGCTCCATCATCCACCCCAGTGTATCCAATCCAAAGATACTACTAAGACCTCTTACAATGATAATGACAAAAATACCTTTTAATAATTGTACTGCTTTCGTTCCTTTTATCAGCATGATCAGTTTATAGATTACAAACCATACTACGAGTATATCTACTATATCCGAGACATAATCCAGCGCGGAGTAATCCGAAAAAATATCGATAAACGGCATATTACATCCTCCAATAGCTTAATCGAAAGCGTAAGCCGCCATGTGTGGCTTCTCCATTTTCGTAACGTTCCTATTATAGCATATTTTATCACTGTCAAATGAAAGACACCCACGGCTTCATGATTCTTTCTCTTCTATTCATGAACTCACGTTTTTACATAAAAAAACCGACATGGATTCATACATGTCAGTCCTTTTTAGGGACGGACCTTACTTCCATCCCCTCTATTTTATCCTACTTTTCTTCAAGTTGCGAATTTCCCCAATCCACCGTGTCTTTAGCCCCTTTTTTGATCTGGTACCAAAGCCACTCAAAGGCCGCATCGATTTCATGGATTTCTCCAGTCACGCTTCCCGCTGAAGCCAAATACTGCTTTCCGTTAATGACCGTGACATTCCCCGTTACTTTTCCTTCAATTTTCACATCACCATTCCGGACCGTCAGATCTCCATTCACGACTTCCCCCTCAGGCACCACAACCGTATGATCCTGAACCACTAACTTCGCATTCTTCGTAAATGAAAAATCCTGATCGTCATTCCATGAAGTTAAGAAGCTGCCGGTCATAAAGAAAAGGAATAGGGCCGCAGCCGTGAGTAGCGGATGGTGGCGGAACCACCTCTTAACGCCCACTTTCTTCTTCTCTTTCGGCAATCTTGACATAAGTTTATCCGTAAAGTCTGCAGAAGCACTAATATGAGAAGTGCTCTGTACAAACGCAATAGCTTTTTTCAGCTCATGAAAGTGATGCTGACACCCACTGCATTCCTGTAAATGATGCTTCAGCATTTCTTCTTTTTCTCTATTTAAATCTCCATCTAAATAATCGTGCATATACTCGATGATTTCTTCAGGACAAGGTTTCATATTCACTCACCCTCTCTACAGTGATCTTAATTGTTTACGGAGAGCTTCACGCCCCCTATGTACTCTTGTTTTAACCGTTCCCAGGGGTAGATCCAATATCTCGCTGATTTCTTGAAGAGGAAGCTCCTCGATATATTTTAAGACAATGACCGATCGATACTTCTCAGGCAACTTGGAAATTTCCTTTTGAATGGTTTCCTGAAGCTCCATATTCTCTACTTCTTCTTCAGGCAGCTGAACATCCGCAGCCACTTGTGAGTACATCGTCAAGCCCTCAGTTCCCGCTACCTCTGCATCTAAGAAATAATCCGGTTTCTTCTTACGGATCCTGTCGATACAAAGATTCGTCGCTATCCTGAATAGCCAGGTCGAGAACTTTCTCTTCTGGTTAAAGGTTTCAATATTGACATATGCCCTGATAAAAGCCTCTTGGGCAATATCCTCTGCTTCATGACGATTTCCAAGCATCCGGTAGCAGATTTGGAACACTTTATCCTTATAAAGCTCGACTAATTCGGCAAAGGCGTTCTGATCACCTTTCAATACTTGCTTAATCCGCTTTTTCACTAACGCTTCCATTTCACAACCTCCGCTCTATGCGGCTATATTTATATACGTAACTTCCTATCAAAAGGTTTCAAATTTTTTATATTACTATCCTAACAAATTTTCCGGGAAAAATGTTTACAATTATTAGAAAAAGGGTATAAAGGAACTAATTATTTCTATTGTGGGAGGATCTCGAAATGAGGGGAAGAATGAATGATTTATTATTTCAAATTGAAGACTGCCGTCGCCAAATGGTCGAACTAGCATTAAAGTCATCCTTTGCCGACGAGCAAGTAGTCGATTTGAGTACTCGTCTTGACGATCTATTAAATCAATACCAAGTGGTCAAGCACCATTGAAGGGAAATAGATGAAGGCTGAGAACCTTGAAGGGTTCTCAGCCTTATTTTTTTGCTTTAGATTATAGTAATTTCTCTCCAAATAGTGATCCCATCAACGCTACAGCAACAGTAGCGGTTTTATTCTTCTCATCGAGGATAGGATTTACCTCAACAAATTCTGCAGATGTAATCAATCCTGACTCTTCCAGCATCTCCATCGCTAAGTGACTCTCACGGTAGCTTATTCCACCAAGAACAGGAGTTCCTACCCCAGGAGCATCGCTTGGATCCAATCCATCTAAATCAAGTGATAAATGGACTCCATCCGTTCTGTCCTTCAAGTAGTCAATGGACTCTTCCATTACCTTCGTCATACCAAGACGATCGATTTCATGCATCGTATATACTTTAATGCCTTTTTCTTTAATTAACTCTCTTTCTCCTTCATCTAAAGAACGAGCTCCAATAATGACGATATTCTCAGGCTTGATCTTTGGTGAGCTCTGCCCGATACCCGTCAACTCTTCATGGCCGATGCCCAGGCTTACCGCAAGAGGCATTCCATGAATGTTACCTGACGGAGACGTATCCCCTGTATTCAAATCACCGTGTGCGTCATACCAAATCACACCTAAGTTTTCATAGTGAGGAGACACACCAGCCAATGTTCCGATCGCAATACTATGGTCTCCGCCAAAGATTAATGGGAAATCTCCACTCCCGATTACATCGTTCACCTTACCAGCCAACGTCTCGCTAGCTTCAGCAACCGCTTTCAAATTACGCAAATTCGTATCAGGATTATTATGTACTCGCTCAGCCTGGCCAATCTCAATATCACCCAAGTCTTTAATGTCATATCCAAGGTTTTCAAGACGCTCAACAATCCCGGCATAACGGATTGCGCTCGGCCCCATATCCACGCCTCTACGCATTTGACCTAAATCCATCGGTACACCAATAATAGAAATATTTTTCTTCATGAAAAATTCCCCCAATTCGAAATTTATTTACACCTCTATTCTATCCATACTATGACCCATGGTTCAACTGGACAGGATTGTGTATATATATGCGTGTGTAGAGGGGTTTTCTGTGTTTTGGTGTAAGATTATGTAGGCGGGTTTTGGACGAAGGTGCTAGTGTGGAATCGATTGTGGTGACGGTCCTTGGTAAAAAGCGATTTGAAAATAAAATCTGGAATTTGAAAATAAATAGTCCAAAATTGAAAATAAAATCTTAAATTTGAAAACAAATATAGGAAATTTGAAAATATCCTTTTGCTAATATGGTTTTAAGGACAGATATTCGGCTTTTTAAAAGGGGTTCTGGCTGTTTTTGTTTAGTTTTGAGTAAAAAGGTTGAAATTTGAAATGATTTTCCTGAGGATAGAATGATTTTTGTACCTAATTGTCTACCACAAACAAAAAAACCTCAAATCTCCTAAAAGATTCAAGGTTTAATCATGTCGTATGTATGGTTATTTCACTCCGCTAACGCTTCGTAAGCGGATAGATTTTTTGCTTTCGCAAACATAAAGGACATTTATTTTGCTTTTGCAAAAAAATCTGGTGGAGCCTAGCGGGATCGAACCGCTGACCTCCTGCGTGCAAAGCAGGCGCTCTCCCAGCTGAGCTAAGGCCCCATATGTTATAGATTATAGAGAAATTCTCACACCTTAGGTAGCATGTGAGAAAATGTGTGATGAGCCATGAAGGATTCGAACCTTCGACCCTCTGATTAAAAGTCAGATGCTCTACCAACTGAGCTAATGGCTCGTAATGGCTGGGCTAGCTGGATTCGAACCAACGCATGTCGCAGTCAAAGTGCGATGCCTTACCGCTTGGCTATAGCCCAATAATTACTTTAATGGCATAAAAAAGGGACATTTATAGGATGTCCATTTTACACTTAAATATACAGTGGTGGAGGGGGGCAGATTCGAACTGCCGAACCCGAAGGAGCGGATTTACAGTCCGCCGCGTTTAGCCACTTCGCTACCCCTCCAGCTAAAAAAAATGGTGCCGGCAAGAGGACTTGAACCCCCAACCTACTGATTACAAGTCAGTTGCTCTACCAGTTGAGCTACACCGGCGTATATGATTATCAAACATTTTTTCAAATAATGAGGTTTATTTTGCATTCGCAAAAAACTTGGTGGAGGATGACGGGATCGAACCGCCGACCCTCTGCTTGTAAGGCAGATGCTCTCCCAGCTGAGCTAATCCTCCATTATGTACTTCCGCAAAAAACTTTGGTGACCCATACGGGATTCGAACCCGTGTTACCGCCGTGAAAGGGCGGTGTCTTAACCGCTTGACCAATGGGCCATTCTGAATAAAAATATAAAAGCTTCCAACCGGGCTCGAACCGGTGACCTCTTCCTTACCATGGAAGCACTCTACCTGCTGAGCTATGGAAGCAATGGCTCCGCAGGCAAGATTCGAACTTGCGACCGATCGGTTAACAGCCGATAGCTCTACCACTGAGCTACTGCGGAATGATATAGCCTGGCGACGTCCTACTCTCACAGGGGGAGATCCCCCAACTACCATCGGCGCTGAAGAGCTTAACTTCCGTGTTCGGCATGGGAACGGGTGTGACCTCTTCGCCATTATCACCAGACATATTGCTTACAATGACAAATATTATTATATAATATTTTTCAAATTTTTCAAGGGGTAAATTAAAATTTATTCCCTGAAAAC